>WRML01000089.1 GCA_009777165.1 Kiritimatiellota bacterium | reverse complement strand
GAAAAAAAAAGGGCGGCAGGGCGGGTGGATGGGGAGACCCAAAACAGAGGCCGGTGGGGGGGGGGGGGGAATTTTGGGGGGGGGGGGGGGAAGCTGATTGTTTTTTATTCGTCGTCGCCCGAATTGGCGGAACTCATGGGGATGCAGGTCGGGGGGTATCAGAAAGGCTCGACGGACGGGCGGTGGTCGCAAATGAAATTCGTGAAGGGTACGCCACGCGGGGTATCGGAAACCATCTTGCAGACCTCCTCAAACCTGTTCGTGATGAAACCCATCGAGGGGCGCTCACAGGTGATGGCGTGGTGGCATGACCGTCAGGGAAAACAGACGGAGGAGCCGGCGTGGCTGTCGTCGCCCCAGGGATATTGGATGACGCACGTGCTGTCGGGGGACGGGGATGCAAAAGCGAAAGGGCAGTTGCTCTTAGCGCTGGCGGCGGCGCAGGAGCCGGGGCTGTGGCAAGTGGCGGCAAGAAAGCGTTTACATGAATTGACGCGAAAAAACTTCCGATACACGCCGCCAAGATTGAAAGCACAAGCGGAGGCGCTGAAGCACTCGAAGCAGAGGCGGCTTGCGCTAACATCGGCAGAAACAGCGCAGGAGGTGTGGGCAAGTGCGGAACGGTTGTTGGCGGAGGGTAAGGGGTATGAGGCGTGGGTGGCGGCGAACGAGTTGCGCGAACGGATGTATGAGACGTACGGGATGTTACAAGGTCCGCGCAAGCGCGAGATTCGGGCGGTGTGGGATCACTCGGGCATGGGGCTGTTCCCAGGGGAATGGCCGAGGACATGCCGTCTGCTGAAGGACGCGGGAATCACGGACATCTATGTGAATGTGGCAGGGGCGGGGTTCGCGCATTATGCGAGTGCGGTCCTGCCGCGCTCGCGGGTGTTTGAGGAGCAGGGGGACCAGTTGGCGGCGTGCGTGGCGGCAGCAAAGCCACTGGGCCTGCGCGTCCATGCGTGGCTGCTCTGCTTCTCGACGGAGGGCGCAACACAAGACCGCATCTCGGTTTTCGCGAAACGGGGATGGCTGCTGACGCATGCAGACGGCTCGGTGCGCCCGTGGCTCGATCCCGCAGTGCCCGAGGCGCGGGCGTACTTGGTGGACGCAGTGAAGGAGATGGCGACGAAATATAAGGTGGAAGGCGTACATCTCGATTTCGTGCGTTACCCGGGATTCGACGCGAGTCTTGGCCCGACCGTGCGGACACGTTTCGAGGCGGCGGTGAAAACGAACTTGACAGCTTGGCCGGAGGACGTGAACACCGGTAAGTACCGCACGGCGTTCATCGGGTGGCGCGCGGAGCAGGTGACGGATTTCGTGCAGGCGGCGCGGAGGGTGATGCGGCGCGACGCTCCAGGTAAACTGCTGACAGCGGCGGTGTTCGGCAAATACCCATCGTGCGTGGGTGCGGTCGGGCAGGATTGGAAATCATGGCTGGACATGGGGATGCTGGACTACGTCGCGCCGATGAATTACACCGAGGACCTAGCGAAGTTCAACGAGTGGCTCAGCGACCAGACGAGCACACGCAAGCAGACGTTGAAAGTCATTGCAGGGATCGGCGTGACTGCGGCGGAGAGCCGTCTCGATTCGGTACAGGTGATTGACCAGATTAACGCCGCCCGCAAGGCAGGGTGTCCTGGCTTCGCCCTGTTCAATCTGGACACGACCCTGCGGAAGGAGATTTTGCCTGTACTACGGTTAGGTATCACAGCACCCGCGCCGTGAGGGTTTCTCTCCTTTAACCGATTCCGATATCGTACCCTTATCTTCATCATCTGCGGGTACACAACAAACAACGTCGTCTATCTCACGGTCTGTAGAGTAAATTTAGAGTAAATCTCAAATCCGATGTTGATTTTATCGGCCAAGATGTGTCATACTTATTCTTTCATTAACGGGTAACTTATGAAAAAGAAAATTCGAGTGAACGGGCAGATTATCCCTGAAGAGGCGGTACAGTTTGAGTTTGAGCGGCTGGTGCGTTTCTACACGGAGCACGGGTGGTCGCAGGAGCAGATCAAGGGCAACCTCCCTGAACTCGTCGAACAGGCGCAACAGCAGGCGGTCGGCGCGAAACTGTTGCTCGACGAGGCGGCGCGGCTGGACATCCCGGTCAGCGAGGCAGAGGTGGACAAACAGATCGAGGGTGTCGTCGAGCAAGTCGGCGGGCATGACGCGTTCGTGCGCGCGTTGGAGGCGCAACAGACCTCCGAGACGCGTTTCCGCGAGCAGATGCGTCAGGGCAAGCGCGTGGACAAGCTGGTCGCGCAAGCCACGGCGGGCGTTGACGAGCCGACGGAGAACGACATCGAGAACTATTTCGCCGAGCATCAAGCCGAGTTTACGAAGGGCGACCGTGTGTTGGCGCAGCACATCCTGATCACCCCGGACGGCGACTCCGACCATGCGCGGCAGGAGGCGCGCGGCAAAATCAATGCGATCCTTGAACGCGTGCGGGGTGGGGCGTCGTTCGGCGACGAGGCGGCGGCGCATTCCATGTGCCCGAGCGGTCAGGAGGGGGGGAGCCTCGGGTGGTTCGGGCGCGGCATGATGGTGCCGGAGTTCGACAAGGCAGTGTTCACGATGAATGTCGGCGATGTCAGCGATGTCATCGAGACGCCGTTCGGCTACCACATCATCCTCAAGACCGACCACGAGACGGGCGGCGACGTGAGCTTCGACGATGTCCGCGAACAGATCCGCGACCTCATCCGCCACGCCCGTCGCGGCGCGGCGATGACCAGCTATGTCGAGGAGCTGAAAGCGAAAGCGCAAATCGAAATCGAAGCGTGCTAACGTAAGCCGTTTTCACACAAAGGAGCCTGATGAGGACGACATTGGATTTGCCGGAGACGTTGCTTGCGGAGGAAGTGCATGTTTCGCCGAAAAAAGATTATTGATGCCTTGCAGGTGATTGATGAGTAAGAATGAATTGTTGTATACTCGCGCGTGTGCGGTCATCCCCGGGGGGGTGAACAGTCCGGTCCGCGCGTTCGGGAGCGTGGGGGGGACCCCCGTGTATGTCGCGTCCGGCAAGGGCGCGAGGGTCACGACGTGCGAGGGACGCACACTGACGGATTTCTGCTGCTCGTGGGGCGCGATGATCTTGGGTCACGCGCAGGAGGAGGTCGTGGAGGCGGTCTGCCGTCAGGCAGAGAAAGGCACGACGTTCGGCATCAACACCGCCATCGAGGTCGAGTTCGCCGAACGGCTCTGTGCCCTCGTGCCTTGTCTGGAGCGCGTGCGCCTGGTCAACTCCGGCACCGAGGCGGTCATGACCGCCCTGCGTCTCGCGCGCGGCGTGACGGGGCGCCAACGCATCGTCAAGTTCGACGGGTGTTACCACGGGCACAGCGACAGTATGCTCGTCGCCGCCGGGAGCGGTGTCCTGACGGGCGGCATCACCTCGACGCCCGGCATCCCGCCCGAAGTCGCCAAGGACACGTTTGTCGTCCCCTACAACAACCTTGAAGCAATCACCGAACTGATGCAAGCCAAGGGTAACGAGGTCGCGGCGATCATCGTCGAGCCGGTGGTCGGCAACATGGGGCTGGTCCAGCCCAAGCCAGGCTTCCTGCAAGGGTTGCGCGATGTGGCGGACCGCCATGGTGCGGCGCTGATTTTCGACGAGGTGATCACGGGCTTCCGCTTCGGGCTTTCGGCGTATGCGCAGACGGTCGGCATCCGCCCGGACCTGATCACGCTGGGCAAGGTCATCGGTGGCGGGTTGCCCTTAGCGGCGGTCGGGGGGTCGGCGGACTTCATGGGGCATCTCGCGCCTGTTGGAAAGGTCTATCAGGCGGGGACGCTCTCGGGCAATCCGCTGGCGGTCGCGGCAGGCTTAAAGACCCTTGAAATCCTCGAGCGCGACAACCCCTACCCGCGCATGGCGGCGCTCGGCAAACGGCTCGCGGACGCGGTCAACGCAAAAGCGGAGCATTTCCATTGTGCCCAGCTCGGCGGCGTCTTCACGCTCTTCTGCACCCATGCGCCCGTGACGAACCTCGCCGACGCCAAACGGAGCGACACCCAATCCTACGCCCGGCGTTTCCACCATGCCCTCGACGCTGGTTTCTACCTCCCCCCCGCCCAATTCGAAGCCGCGTTCATCTCCGCTGCGCATACCGAGGCGGACGTGGACGCGCTGGCGGATGCGATCAAAAGTCAACTGCTTTCGGCAGAAAAAAGGGGGACCTAGGAGACGGAGGGGACGAAAGAACATTACCCCCCCCTACGTCTCTTAGGTCTCCTAGGTCTCTTAGGTCCCCTCGCACGTGCGCAAGGGTTTTCAGCCCTCGAAAATTCCAATGACACGTTAAATTGTTTGTGTAAGCCTTGTAAGGGCGACGGCAAAAGGATTACGCCTTTACAGGGCTTGATGATTTTTGGGAGCGGGGAAAAAAAGAGGGGAACTCCACTGTTTTTTTACTTGACTGGCAAGGGGAAAAAGGATTATATTTAAAGATATTGTTTAAACCTGTAAAAGGATGGTCAGTATGAAAAAGGTTGTGATGGTGTGTGCGTTGGCGGCGGCGGGTGCGATGGCGCAGGGACCCGTGTTGACGTGGGATCCGCTCGGGACCCCGGTGTGGGATTCGATCGCGCTGAACTGGATGGATGGCGGCACGCGGACGGCGTGGGTGCCGGGGGCGGTCGCAACGTTCAATGGGGTAGGTGGGGGCTTCGTGAATGTGGCGGCGGATGTGGAGGTCAGCGGCATCACGTTCGCTTCAGGTGGCTATACGCTCGCAGGGTATGGGCGTATCCGGTTGGAGGGGGCCCTGGATGTCGTCGCGGGCGTGACGAACAGTGTCGGCACGGAACTCTTTTCCAGCGGCGGCGTCACGAAGACGGGCGCGGGTGCGGTGGCGCTCGGGAAGTGTGTGGGGCGCGTGAGCGTCGCGGCGGGTGACCTGCTGGCGGTCTCGTCGGCGCTTGCGGATGCGCAAGTGTCGGTGGGGGCCGGGGGACGCATCGTGACGGCCGGGGGGCCGGCGCGCGGTCTGGCGAACCTCGTCGTGAACGGCGGCTTTGAGGCGTATTCCGTCGCGGGCAGTGCAAACCGGTTTGAGATCGCCTCGCCCGAGAACCTACCGGGCTGGGGCGTGGTCGCGGACAACGTGCGCGTGCAGAACGTTGACGGCGAGAATTCGGCGTGGAGCTCGGCGGATGTGGCGCCGGAGGGGGTGCAGACGTTGATCCTCCAGATGGGCGGCTCGGTGACGCAGGCGGTGACGGTGGCGGCGGCGGGTTGGTATCAGGTGGCGTTCGACTATTTCCTGCGCAGGAATAACCCCCCGGAGACGTTGCTGTACGCGACGCTGGACGGTGTGCCGATCGCGGGGATTGTCAATGACGCGCATGAGCTTTTCCCCAAGCGTTACGTGAGCGTGCCGTTCTGGTTGGCACCGGGGGAGTATCTGCTGGGGCTGGCGGGGGATGGGAACGTGGGCGACCGTACGTCGCTCATTGACGATGTGGTGTTCGCCCCGGCGTTCGCGGTGACGGAGGGGTGTCCGGCGCTGGGCGGGGACTCGCGGGTCACCCTGCTCAACGGCGCGGAGGCGGTGCTGAACCACAGCGGCAGTCTGGGTGTCGCGCGGCTCGATGTCTCGAACGGGTCGGTCGTCGGGCCCGGCGCGTGGGGCGAGACGATGGCGGGGAACTGGTTCGATTATGCGGGGGGGGTGTGGACCCCGCCGCTGGTGATGGGGGAGGAGGCGCTGTTGCGCGTCCAGGGCCCCGGGATGCTCGCCCTCCAGGGGGAGGCGCGGCGCGTGTGGGTGTCGGGCGGCGCGGAGATCACGGGGACGGGGCTGGCGCTGACGAACGCGGAGCCGACGAAGCTGTCGCAGTTCTCCGTGACGGACACGAGCGCGGTGCGCGTGACGGCGCCGCTGGCGTTGCGGAACCGGACGGTGTTCGACGTGTCCGGGGCGCTGACGATTGAAGATACGTTCGCGATGACCAACACGCAGGCCAGCAAGCGCGGCCCCGGGGAGATGTCCTTCCTGCAGCCGCTGGGTTTGGGGCAGCCCCTGCACGTGATTGACGGTAAGGTGAAGCTCGCCTTTGTCGGGGCGCAAACCGCGCAGATGGGGGATGTGGGCACCGGCTATGTCTTTGCGCTGCCGTTGCCGGGGCGCACTGCGGAGGTGTGCCTGACGCAGCCGGGTTTGACGAACTCCCTCGGTGTGGCGTTCGGCGGCGGGGGCCGGAGCGTCTTCTCGACGGCTCTGGGCGGCGGGTTCGTCGCCGCAGGCCACCCGCGCACGTTGCTGGAGACGCCCGTGGAGTTCGACGTGCCGGGCGGCGACATGCTCGCGATCAAGCAACTGCTGGTCTGGAACACCGGGATGGACAAGGGGGGGGGATTTCTCAAGGCCGGGGCTGGCACGCTGGAGATCCGCGAGGCCGCCTATGACGGGGGCAACAACCGCGCGCACCAGGGCCGGGTCATCCTGCGCAACGGGGCCCTGCGCGTGCTGGTGGACGACACCGGGCCCTACAACGGCCTCCTCGCGTACAACGGTTCGACGTGGGATGGGCGCGGCGGCTCGCTCGGCAGGGGCCCCCTGACGGATGCGGTATGGGTCGGCGACGCGGGGACCCTCCCGACCGACAACCTCACGTTCACCGCCGTGGGCAACAAGCGTTACATCGGGCATGACTTCGAGATTTTCAATGTCGGCGACGATGTGCGCTTCGAGGTGGAGGACTCCACGGACACGATGTTCGAGGGCACCTTCACCCTGCACCGGGGCATGACCTTCGCGGGGGCCCCCGGCGCGCACCTCATCCTCGGGGGGGTGGTGGCGGACGGGGCGGCGGACCTTGTTCTCGAAGGGTTCGGGCGCGTCACGATCCTCAACGGTTTGTCCGGGGACATCAATCTGGACATGGGGGGGCGGGAGCTCGTCTTGTGCCCGGACGCGGTGATGGCATCCACGTTCGAATCGTTCGCGATGGGCAACGGGGGGGCCATCCATGTGTGCGTCGAGGTGGGGGAGCCCTCCTCGATCCACGCGCAGGGCGCCGTCACGCTGGGCGCGGTCGCCTTCAACCTCTATTACAGCGGGACGGTGATCCCGTTCAACGAGCCGGGGACGTACACGCTCATGACGGCGGCGACGCTGAACGCCAACCCGCTCAACCTCTCCGTGGCGACCGCGATGCCAGGGTTCACCTATACCTTCAATAATGCCGGGGGGGCCCTGACGCTGACGATCGACGGCACGGTCCCGGGGGCGCTCGCGAGTTGGAAATCCAAGGAGGGGGGGGCATGGGGCACGGGCAGCAACTGGGACCCCGCCACCGTCCCCGACAGCAGCGCCGTCTCGGTGCAGATGGGCACAATGCTCACCAACGACGCGACGGTCACGCTGGGGGCCCCCTTCACGGTCCGGGACCTGACCTTCAGCCACCCGAACTGGAGTTACACCCTGGAGGGGGCCCCCCTGACCCTCGGGGGGCGGCTCGATGTGATCATCGGCTCGCACACGGTCAAGAACACGCTCGACGCGGCGGGGCCCCTGAGCGCGGCAGTGGCAAACGGCGCGCTGAGGTTCGACGGCACAGGGGGGGTCCTCCCGCAAGTGCTGCTGGAGCCGGGGGGGGGTACCCTTGAACTCGCCGGCGAGTCGTCGCTCGCCGGGGGGGTGGAGGTTGCGGACGGCGCGACGCTGGCCGTCAGCGGCCCGGACACCACAATCGGCACAAGCCTCGTCGGTGCGCCGGGGGGGGGTCTTTCGTTCCAGGCGGGGGGGGAGCTGGCGGTGGGGCCGTCCGCCGGGGGGGGGGGG
>WRML01000088.1 GCA_009777165.1 Kiritimatiellota bacterium | reverse complement strand
ACCCGTACGCGGCCACAGGACACAGCCACGACCACACAGGCTGCCCCCCGGGAGCCCACAGGCGGGGCTCCGCGAGCCGCAGCGCCTGTTCCGGCGACTGACCGACCGGCTCCGCAAAGGGAAGCTCGTTCTCATGCCAGATCAGGCGCGACCCGAACGCCGACGGCTCCGTGCACATCCCGTACTCCGACCAGAACCCCGGCAGGAAAACCGCGGACGGGAACGTGCGGCACGCCTTCAGATTGATGTCGAGCCACGCCGCCTCCGACGCGTAATAATCCAAGACCGAAGCCTCGCCGCTCCACCCCGGCAACCATGGGCTGTCAACGATAAACCCGCACAACGGCTTGTCCAGCCGCTTGCCGTTGACCACTTCCACCAATGCCTCCCACTGCGTTTGCGTCATGATGCCCCCCTGATGCTTTTCGACACGGCGCGGGACAAGCTACCGATTGTCACGGCGTATTCCTTGAGGGTTTTCTCCCAGGAGGCCAAGCACTGGCGCCCCTCCTTCGTGATCTGATAGATCCGCCTGGGCTGCGCACCCGCCCCCATGTCCCAATTCGAGACAAGCAGACCTGCCGTCTCCATTTTCTTCAGGGTGCGGTAAAGCCCTGTCGGGTCAACGTCCGTATAGTTGGCGACCTTGCTTTTCTCGAGTTTTTTGAGGATCGAGAACCCGTGCAGGTTTTCCCTGCTCAGGAACATCAAGATGGACGGCTGTACAAACCGCTCCAGAAAAGCACCTTTACACGCACACTTCATAAGTCATCTTTCCACTGTTAGAGGGTAATAATTATATCGGGTCGGGGTGGTCATGTCTAACGTATTTTCCGGAAATGTTGGCCAACATTTACTTTACTTCATTTCGGCACAATGGTATTATTCTTTCTTTAAACCTATACCCTTTTTAAAAAAAGGGTGTGGATGTGAAACGCTAAAGTGTGCGGGGACGCATAAGGGAGTCGTAGGATGGTGATGAACCCATGGATTACTGTGACCGACGCGACGGTCTGCCTGTTGTTTGGGTTGGGGGGGGTGCTGGGCGGTTACGCGCTCAGGGGGCTGATCGGCCGTTGGCAGGCGGACGCAATCGAAAAGAAGGCGCAGTTGAAACTCGAGGAGCTGGATGTCGAGGTCAAGAGCCGCCTGAAAGAGGCCGACATCCAAGCGCGCGCCGAGGTCGTGAGCGCACGGGAAGAATTTGAGAAAAGCACGAAGACCCGCCGCAGGGAACTTCAGGACATTGACGACCGCCTGACGGTCCGTGAGGAGAACATGGACAAGAAGGCCGCCTTGCTCGATAAGAAAGAACAGACCGTCGCGCAGAAACAGGAGGACGTGCTGAACAAGTCCGAGATCGTGCGGCAGAAGTTGCTTGAACTCGACAAGTGCCTGCATGAGGCGGAGATGCGTCTGCAGAAGCTCGCCAGCATGACCATGGAGAGCGCGAAACGTGAAGTCTATCAACGCGCGGAGCAAGAGGTGAAAAGCGAGGCGGGCAACCTCATCCGCCGCCGCCTCGACGAGGCGAAGGAAACGGCAGACCGCGAGGCCGCGCGGATCGTCTCCATGGCGATCCAGCGGTATGCCATCGCGCATGCCAGCGAGACCGTCACCGTCACCGTCCCACTTCCGAACGACGATGTGAAGGGGTACATCATCGGGCGTGAGGGGCGGAACATCCGTGCGCTGGAGGCCATCACCGGGATTAACGTGCTGGTGGACGACACCCCGGAGGCGGTCGTCATCTCGGGCTTCGACCCTCTGCGCCGCGAGATTGCGCGGCAGTCGCTGGAGGCGTTGATCGCGGACGGGCGCATCCACCCGGCGCGTATCGAGGAGGTCGTGCAGAGCGTCACCCGCAACATGGACAAGACGGTGCTGGAGGCCGGGGAGGTCGCCGCCTACGAGGCGAAGGTGCAGGGCATCCCGACGATGGTGCTGCAGACGATGGGCCGCCTGAAGTTCCGTACGAGTTTCTCCCAGAACGTGCTGAGGCACTGCGTCGAGACCGCGCACCTGATGGGCATGATGGCATCCGAGCTGGGGGCGGATCCCGTCATCGCGCGGCGCATCGGATTTTTCCACGATATCGGCAAGGCGATTGACCACGATGTCGAGGGGACCCACGCCGCCATCGGTGCGGATTTCCTCAAGCGGCACGGCGAGGGCGACATCGTGGTCAACGGCGTTGCCGCGCACCACGGCGACATCCCATCCGACGGTATTTACGGCGTGTTGTGCGCGGCGGCAGATGCGATCTCCAGTTCCCGCCCGGGCGCGCGGAACGAGAACATGGACCTGTACGTCCAACGCCTAGCGAAACTCGAGGCGATTGCCAACAGTTTCCCCGGCGTGCAGAAAACCTTCGCGATACAGGCCGGGCGCGAGGTACGGGTCATCGTGAACCCGGGGGAGGTATCGGACACCGACGCGATGGTGCTCGCGCGCGACATCGGCCAGCACATTACGGCACACTTACAGTTCCCCGGGCAGATCCGTATTGTCGTCATCCGCGAGACGCGGTGTGTGGAGTATGCGAAGTGACACGGGAGGGTCTATGAAAATCTTATTGGTGGGCGATATTGTGGGTAACCCTGGGCGGCGTTTCTTCAGCGAGGTGGTCAAGAAGCTACGCGCGGAGAACGTCGTTCAGGTGGTTGTCGCGAATGCGGAAAACGCGACCGCCGGGAATGGCCTCACCCTCCCGGTCGCACAGACCCTGTTCACCGCAGGCGCGGATGTGCTGACGCTGGGCGATCATGCGTGGGGGCAGAAGGACCTCGAAACCACCATCGGGGGCGAGAAACGTATCCTGCGCCCTGCCAATTACCCCCCCGGCGTCCCCGGCCAGAGCAGCGTCACGGTCCAGACCACGATGGGCCCCCTGTCGGTCGTGAACCTCGTGGGGCGTGTTTTCATGAACCCAATCGAATGCCCGTTCCGCGCGATTGACGCGGAGATCAAAAAGCTCCCGGCGAATGTGCCGATCATCGTTGACTTCCATGCGGAGGCCACCTCCGAAAAAATCGCGATGGGGCATTACCTCGACGGGCGCGTCGCGGCGGTCTTCGGCACGCACACGCACGTCCAGACCAGCGACACCTGCATCCTCCCGAAAGGCACTGCCTACATGACGGATCTCGGCATGACCGGCCCCTACGACTCTGTCATCGGGCGTCAGATCGCGCCTGTGCTGAAGCGGTTCACGACCGGGGTCCCCGCGAAGTTTGAGGTCGCCACCGGCCCGTGCGGGCTGGAGGGAGCCATCCTCGAACTGTGCAACACGACACGCAAAGCCCTTTCTATCTCTCCCCTCCGCATCCGCGAACCCCGAAGTTGAGTGAAGATGGGTTTCGCTAGCTGTCGCCTGCAATCGACGGTAGCCGAAACGGAACACCCATCACGAGCCACGAGCCATGTCCCCCGCCACACCCATCCGCATACACACGGTAACCGAGTTGACGCATCGGATACGCGCGGCGTTGGAGGACGAGGTCGGCACGGTCTGCGTCGAGGGCGAGATCACCAACCTCAAATGCTATCCCAGCGGGCACCGCTATTTCAGCCTGAAAGACGCGGGTGCGCAACTCAGCGCAGTCCTGTTCGCGGGGATGCGCGCAACAGGCAACCTGAAGGACGGGCAGAAAATCCGCGCGTATGGGAACATCACCGTCTATCCTGAACGCGGCCAATATCAGATGATTGTCCGTACGGTCGAGCCTGCGGGCGCGGGCGACCTGATGCTCCAGTTCGAGGCGTTGAAGGCCCGCCTCCAGGCGGAAGGCCTGTTCGATAACGAGCGTAAACGCCCCCTCCCCGTGCTGCCACAGCGTGTCGGTATCGTGACCTCCCCCGCAGGGGCCGTCATCCACGACATCATCACCATCCTCGGGCGCCGCTTCCCCAACCTGAACATCCGCCTGGCCCCCGTCTCAGTACAGGGCCCTAGCGCCGCCGACGAGATCGCCGCCGCCATCCGACGGTTCAACCGGATGCGCGAGACCGGCAAATGGTACGCGGACGTGCTGATTGTCGGGCGCGGCGGCGGGAGCCTCGAAGACCTCTGGGCGTTCAACGTCGAGACCGTTGTCCGCGCCGTGGCAGGTTCGGGAATCCCTGTCGTGTCGGCAGTCGGGCATGAGACCGACTACACGCTGTGCGATTTCGCGGCGGACGTGCGCGCCCCGACCCCCTCGGCGGCGGCGGAAATCATCATCCCCCCGAAAGCCGAACTTGAGGCGACGCTCCACCGCCACGCTGAAACGTTGCGCCGCGCCCTGACCCGCCACGCGGAACAGTTGGCGCAAACCACCGACACCTTCGACCTGCGCCTGCGTCATGCGCTCCAACAGCAGGTACAGGACGCACGGGCCCGGGTGGAGCACACCGCCGCGACACTGACGCTCATGCGGGAGCGCAATGTGCGTCATGTGGAGTTGCGCTTGCGGCTGAACCGCCAGCGTCTCACACAAGCCTGTGCCTTGCGCCTCGAACGCCACCGTTCCGCTGCCGCGATGCTCGCCCGTCAGCTTGAACTCCTGAACCCCCTCACCGTGCTCGAGCGCGGCTACACCCTCACGCGCACGGAAGACGGCAAACTCGTCCGCTCCGTCTCCGATGTCGATGCCGGCTCGCCCATCCTCCTCACGCACGTGAACGACGGAATCCTGCGGAGCAGGATTGAATGTCCAGTCCCCATGTGAAAGCGAATCATGTTCTCACACAAAGACACAACGGTCACCAAGGACACTGTCGTGCATCCCTCGTGCCTTCGGGTGAGAAAAATGAACAGGATCGTTTGGTTGTTTTTGGATTTGATTTACCCACGGCGATGCCCGGGATGCCAAACCCCCTCGGATCGTGAGAACCGCCACTGGTGCTGGGATTGCTTCCAGACCATCGAGCCCTTCCCCTTGCATGGCGGATGTGACCTCTGCGGGCAACGGGTCGAGGGAAATGTCACGCACAGCTTCGTGTGCGGCGCGTGCCAATCCGACCGCCCGCAGTTTGACCGTGCCCGGGCCGCCGCCGATTTCAGCGGCAGCTTGCGCGAGCAAATCCTTGCGTTCAAATATCACCATGCGCTGTGGATGCGGCAAGACCTCTGCGACGTGCTGGAAGGCACGGTGCGAACGTTTTTCCACCCTGCGGTGATTGACGTGGTGATGCCTGTCCCGCTGTATCGCTTGCGCCAACGGGAGCGGACGTACAACCAATCCGCGCTGCTCGCCGAAGAGCTGGCGCGGCGCCTCGGCCGGCGGCTCGACACACAATCGCTCGCCCGTGTGCGGGAGACCCGTACACAGACCAGGCTCAATGCCGCTCATCGCCGCACGAACGTTGCCGGGGCATTTCAGGTCAAACGTCCCGAGTGGGTCGCGCAACGGTGCGTCCTGCTGGTTGACGATGTGATGACCACCGGTGCGACCCTCGACGAATGTGCGCGCGTCCTGAAAAAAGCCGGGGCCCGCACCGTCTGGGCCGCCACCCTCGCCCGTCGGAAATCGTGACGTGTTCTCGCAGAGATGCAGTGGTGCCGTTTTTTTGGGGGGGCGGATGAAAGCGCACCACAACGTGAAACAAGGCTGTCTCCATTCGGAAACAGCCTTGTTCGTGACAATCACATGTTCAGTTTACGCAAGGGCGCTGCGCGCTTGCTCGACAATCCCCTTGAACCCTTCAGGGTCGTGAATTGCGAGTTCGGACAGCACCTTGCGGTTCATCTCGATGCCGCTCTTCGTCAGCCCCTCGATGAAACGGCTGTAGGTCATCCCATGCGCGCGGACCGCCAAGTTGATGCGGGTGATCCACAGTCTGCGGAACTCGCGCTTGCGGAGTTTACGATGCTCGGTCGCCATCCGCTGTGCGCGGTCAACGGCCTCGGTCGCCTGGCGGAACGTCTTGCTGCGCCTGCCGCGAAACCCTTTCGCGAGCGCTAACCGCCTCCGGCGGCGTTCTCTGGATGCTGGTGCATTTGTTGCTCGTGACATATCTGAATCCCCCTTAGTTACCTTGCAGCATCCGCACAGCTGCTTTGGTGAACGTGACATCTGCAAGTGTGGTCCCACGGAGATTACGCTTGCGCCCGCGCGGCTTGTAGCCGTTCAGGTGGGATTTACCCGCCTGTGAACGCATCACCTTTCCCGTGGCCGACATTTTAATGCGCTTGGCGGCGCTTTTCTTGGTCTTCATTTTCGGCATCGCCTGTCCCTCTTTTCTGTAAAACCCGAACCTGCTGGGCAGTCAGCCCTGAAAGCCCACACAAGTCCATAACCCTCCCCCTTCCGGGGTGAAAGAGTAAATACTGTATCATAACCGCCGGAAACCGTCTAGCCAGGAAATGGCTTTTTTTTCATTCGCACACATTCCTGATTTTTTTTCGTGCGATTTACACGGTCTGTTGGTAAACTGTTTTCTTTTAACCTTATCAGGCACAGTAGGACAGCGCAGATGAAAATCGGGATTCCAAAAGAGATTAAGCCACAGGAGAACAGGGTGGCGATCACGCCGTCGGGCGTGGCGAGTTTTGTTCAGGCAGGACATCAGGTCTATGTTCAGGCCGACGCGGGGGCCGGGAGTGGGTTCCCGGACAGTGAGTACATCACCGCCGGCGCGGAGATCCTGAGCCGCGCGGTGGACATCTATACCATCGCCGACATGGTTTTGAAAGTGAAGGAACCGCTCGAGTCGGAGTATGCGTTCTTGCGGGAGGGCCAAATCATTTTCGCCTACCTGCATCTGGCGCCGGACCTCCCCCAGATTAACGCATTGCTGAAGGCGAAGGTCATCGGCATTGCTTACGAGACGGTGCAGTTGCCGAACGGCGCGTTACCGCTGCTCTCGCCGATGAGCGAGGTTGCGGGGCGGATGTCCGTGCAGGTGGGCGCGAACCTGCTTCAGAAAACGAACGGCGGGCGCGGCCTGTTGTTGGGGGGGGTGCCGGGCGTGGAGCCAGGCAACGTGGTGATCATCGGCGGCGGTAACGTGGGCCTGAACGCCGCGAAGATGGCGATCGGCCTCGGCGCGCGCGTCACGATCCTAGACATCTCGGTCGAGCGCCTCGCGCAGATTGATAACCTGTTCGGCAACCGCGTGGTGACGCTGATGTCGAACAGCTACAACATCGCCAAGAGTGTCGCGAAGGCGGATCTGGTGATCGGCGCGGTGCTGGTACCGGGCGCGAAGGCACCCAAGCTGGTCACCACCGCGATGGTCAAGGCCATGCGCCCCGGGTCGGTGATTGTGGACGTGGCGATTGACCAGGGCGGGTCCGTCGAGACCATCACTCGCATCACGACGCACCAGAACCCGTGTTTCGAGGAGCATGGCGTGATCCACTACTCCGTCGCGAATATGCCCGGCGCGGTGCCGCGCACGTCAACGTTCGCGCTCACGAACGCGACCATGCCGTATGCGCTGCTGCTGGCGGACAAAGGCGTCGAGGCCGCACTACGCGACAACCTCGCGCTCCGCAACGGCCTGAACGTCTACAAGGGACGCATCACCTTCCCTGCCGTCGCCGAGGCGCAAGGCCTGACGTGGGAAGCGTGGGAACCGGAGGCGGACAGTAATTGAACTTGACGTTGGCCGTTTCGAAGGCTGAAAGCTTCGTGCACGCGAGAGGGGACCTAAGGGACTTAGGAGACCTTGGGGACGCAGGGAGGTTCGTCCCCTTCGTCTCCTAGGTCCCTTATGTCCCCTAGGTCTCCTCAAAAGTCAGAGGGCTGAAAGCCCTCGCGCCTGTGTCGAGAAGGCGCAACCTCTGGCGTGCGGCCGGTCGCCCCCCCCCGCCCCCGGGCCGCCCCCGGGCGCACAAAAA
>WRML01000087.1 GCA_009777165.1 Kiritimatiellota bacterium | reverse complement strand
AAAAACGCCCCCTCCCCCTTGTCCGCAGGAAAAGGGGCCCCCGTCGGCGCAGGTGCGACCGATGGGGCACGGGATGCACCTAAAAGAGGCATCCCAATGGGATGCCATGATTTTTTTTTGCGTTCTCTTCTACCGAAAGAAACATCCCTAACGGGATGTTGTTACGGGATGCTTTAAAAGTGATTTCGCTATAACGGAGTTGTCCGCATTGTCCATCCAATGCCTTGGCTCGAAGCACATCCCGGGTGTCGGGGCGTTTAACGCGGAGCTTGCCGCCTAGCATGTGCGGCGCAACGCGTCGCAGAAAAGGGTGGATTGGCAGTTCTCGACCGACGACGCGCGGAGGAAATTCAAAAGGCTGTACCCAATTATATTGTGAACTTTTAGATGTTACGACGTGCTAGAGCGAAAAACGGGCTATTTCAGTATAGTCCTGTAGTCCTGCCGTCACGAAGTCGGGATGACAGGACTACGTGACTACGATGCTTACTGCCCGACCGCTTGCAGCCTGAAGAAGCATTTGTCAGGCGGGAGCGGGAAAAGGACGGTGTCGAACACGGCCGTGTGGAGCGGGGGGGTTGGGAAGTAGGTCAATCCCGTTGGGAGTGCGTTCACGGAGCAGGGCGTCCACGCAGGGGATGCCAGGTCGTCGCAGACTTCGATGATGTAGTCGGTGACGAGCGGGAACGGCGCGTCGTTTTCGTCCCATGTCAGCGTCACCTCCTCCGCTAGAGGATCCACGCTGATCGAGGCGATGAGCATGGCGTGCTTCCAGACCGCGTACAGGTTGTCCTCGCCGGGGACGTAGGGGTCGCCGTCTTTGATCGGGTTGCCATTGCTGTCCGCCCAACCGATGAAGACATAGCCCGGCCAAAGCGGTTCGTTGTCGGGCAGCACGTAAAAGAAACCCTGGGTGAGCACATCCTGCGTGTCAGGCGTGCCGTTGTTGTCGTGGAAGGTCACGAGGATCTCCCAGGTCGCGTACAGGTCGTCTTCGCCGGGCGCGTAATCGTCGCCGTCCGCCACCCACTCGCCGATGCTATTGGTCCATCCCGTGAACACATATCCCGACCAGGTGGGCTCGTTGATGTTGCTCATGTCGTAACAGAGGTTCTGCGTGAACGCCGTCTGCTGGATGCCGGAGCCGTTGTTGTCGTGGAACACCACCCGGACTTCCCATTTCGCATACAGGTCGTTTTCTCCGGTGACGTAAGGGTCGCCATGATTCACCACGGTGCCGAGGCTGTTGGTCCATCCCATGAACAGATAGGTCGTCCCCGTCCAGGCGGGGTCGGCGATGTTCAACAGGTTATAACGCAGGTTCTGGGTATAGTCCTGTTGCGCGACAGGCATACCGCCGTTCCCGTGGAATGTCACCAGGGCTTCCCAGTGGGCGTACAGCGTGGCGTTTTGCGTGGCGGTGATCCCCGTCGCCGAACCCCCTTGGGCATCGTAAAACAGTGTCCCGATCTGGTTGGTGTAGCCCAAGAACGTGAGCAGATTGTCCGGATCCGCGGGCGGGATGATCGGCGAGGGCAACGGGCTCTGCGCATCCGCAATCACCCACTGCGTGTAACCTGGGTTCACGGGGACGCCGTTGACGTCAAAGAGCAGGAGGTACTGCAGGGGCGGCTGGGTACCGAACACGGGGTAGCCGTTCCCGCCGAGTTGCTGTGAATTTTGAATGGTCCAACGTTCATAAATCAGCGTTCCCGGTGGTGGCGCGGGCGGGGTGGGCACCGGTGTTGCCAGACTCGTTACAACCCACCGCTCAAGGGCGTTTTCCAAGGATGCCGCCACCAGCAGGGTAGCCCCCACCACAGGTTGGAAAGAAGCAGTTCCCGGCGCGGTGATAAACGTACCGCAGAACTGACCGCCGTTCCCGCTCCAATTGCCGATGCCGTCAGGCATGGTGACGTTCACCTGCTGTGAAGGCAATCCGGTATAGAGCCAGTAGCAGTATTCCACCCACGTTTGGGGCGCGTTCCCGATCAGCGGCTTGACGTTGGGGTTGGCGGTGTTCACCGGGGCGACATCGCCGGAGCTGTAGCAGTTTTCCACGGAGATGTTCGTATCCCTGAGCTCGCCCGCAATGCCGCCGATGCGGATGCCGCTCCCTGGACCACTATACCGGATATCCCTGGAGTTCCAGCAGTTCTGTATCCACGCGTCATTGCCAATGGTTCCGACAATGCCGCCCATCGTCCCTCCCGGGTGGTTCCCGGAGATATCACCGCAGTTGGAGCCGTTCACGATCAGCACCCGATGCTGAATGAATCCAGCGACGCCGCCGGCATTGGGGACGTTACCGGCAACGATGCTACCCCGATTATGGCAGTTGTCAATGTAGGTAGAGTCGCCAGCACTCGAATAACCGATGATCCCGCCGATACCCGCCTCGTCAGGGCCAGCCGAACTCATGGCCCCGCTGTTCACGACGCCTTCGTTGACGCACCGCAGCACCTCCACGAAACGGTCATCCTGGAAATGGCCCACGATCCCGCCCATCCCGAAAACCGTCGCGTTCATAGGGAGCAGGGGCGCCTTGAACGTGACATCCGGGCAGACAGTTGCCGCGGTGACCGTGCCCCAGTTCTTGCAGTCGGCGACCGTCAACTCGTCTCGCGCAAACCCGACCAGCCCGCCCGCATAAACGTTCATGCTCGCGCCTGTGCCCGTGTCCACCATAGCGATCGCGATCGGCAGGAGATTCGTGCAGTTGCGGATTTGGACAAACATCCCTTCGCTTACGCCGACCAATCCCCCGGCCTTCAGCTCGCCCGGCTGGCGCCCGCCGACGAAAGAGAGCACGCTGCCCGAGCCGCCCGCCACGGTGACGTTATCAATCTGCGTCCTATCGACCACGAACCCCACGAGCGCACCCGCGTAAATGCCGGTGCTCGCCGCGACGATCCCGCCGCACGCCGCGAAGGAGGAGACCTCGAGGGTTAAGTCGTGTATGCGCACGAGTGTGGGGGCCTGAGTGAACGCGAAAAGCCCCTGGTACTGGTTGCTCCGGTCCTTCTCGCCAATCCTCAGGCCGCGGATGGTGCGGTGGTTGCCGTTGAACGTCCCCTGGAATGCCGTTGTCCCGTACCCGCCGGCTGACGTCCACCAGAAGGACTCCAGGTCAATGTCGTCCATGAGGTGCACGGTGTCACCGAAGTAGGATTGCCCGTTGCTGACCGTCCACGCGAACTGCGCCAGCTCCTCCGCCGTGTAGATGTAATAGTCAACGGACCCGGGCGTGTTCGGGATCGCGCCGATGCCGGGGCCCGGGGGGGTACCGGGGGTCGCCCAGACAGGCCAGTCCTTGTCCCGGTTCACGTCGTCGTCCCAGTTATCGTAATACTGCGCGTAGAGGTCGCCCACATAGCCGTCGCCATGATCGCAGGTCATGCCCCTGCCGTTCGGCTGCGTGTTCCAGCTGTGGGGCATCAACCCCTGCGAGGTGGGCGTGTAGAGGAGGCCGTTCAGGTCATAGCAGAAATTCAGGGTGAGCGCCGTCTGATAGGCGGACGTGCCGTTGTTGTCGTAGTACCTCACGGAGATCTCCGGTATCCAGACCGCGTACAGGTCGCTCTCCCCGGTGACGTAGGTGTCCCCGTCCGAGACCGTGGCGCCGAGGCTATTCGTCCATCCCGAAAACACATACCCCGGCCTTGTAAGGTCGCTGATGCCGTCCAGGGAATAGGCGAGGTACTTGGTGTAGTTGCTCTGCGGGTCGGGCGAGCCGCCGTTCCCGTGAAACGTGATGAGTTCCTCCTGCAGCCATTGCGCATAGACGTTGTTGCCCCCGGTGTAGAGCGTGGTGTCATTCACCGTGGTGCCGTTGCCGTTCGCCAGCGTGTTCCACCCGATGAGTGAGTGTCCCGTCCAGAGGGGGGGGGTGATCGAGTCAAAGTCATACAGGAATTCATCGGTGGTGCCCCCCTGCTGTGTCGCGGGCGATCCGCCGTTTCCGTGGAACATGATGTGGCCACTGCAACGGATGGGGCGGTACATCCAATACGCGCTCCCGTTGCAGATGAGCCCGCCGCTGGTCACATTCGGATCCCAGGTGGGCACATGCGCGTGCTGGACGAAAGACGTGACCACGGAAGAGCTGTTGTAAAAAATACCCGATTGATTTCCGTTGACGAGGAGCTGGGGATGCTCACCCTTGTAGTAAACGCCGGTCAAGCTCGAGCAAAAGGAAAAGGCCTGATAGCCAATGCCGACCCCTGTTGACGGCAGGAAGATACGCGAGAGCCCCTGATAGCCGAATGCGTTCTGGCCGATGTGCTTCACGGTGTCGGGAAGATGCAGTTCCCCCTTGAAATTGTATCCGAACTGCACGCCGACGTAAAACGCGGAAGCCCCAATGGTTTCCAGGGAGGACTCGGATCCATCGACCTTCGCGCCAAACTGCAGCTTACCCCCGCCGTAAAACTTGCAGTCATAAAACGCAGCCATCCCGATGTTCGTCACGGAACCCGGGATCACCAGATCTCCCGAGAAATAAGCGTCGGAGCCGAAGGCATACATCCCGATGGTTTTCAATTGGGCGGTGTTGTTTTCCGCACCCGCAAAGATCAGTTGACCATTGCCTGTGCCAAAGGTGGAATAGGCGAATTTAGTCCTCTGAAAGGCAAAATCGCCGATGCTGACCACGGAGGCAGGGATGATCAAATCGCCTTTCGCTTGCCGAAGATAGGCAAAGGCGTTATCCGCGATTGTCGTCAGCGTGTTGGGCAGGGTGAGCGCCGACACCTTGTCCGCGTCTGCGATCGAACTGAAGATACAGACACTGCCGCTGCCGATGGTTTCGATGGCGTAGCCCGTACTGGCGCCATCGCTGATCGTGCCGCTGAAATCCAGCAACTCGGCGACTGGCGGTCTCTGCGAACAGTGCCCGACCGTCAGGTACGTCATCGATCCGTCAGGCCGTTCCGTCACGTTGAACACCCAGTTCCCACCATTGACGGCCGCCCGTGTGATTGTGCCGGGCGAGCCCGGTGCATACGTCCATTGCGCCATCACATCTGCCGTACCGAGAACCATTGCCATCCCTGCGATCATCCCACGCGCGAAGCGCGCGTACGTACGTGCATTCTGCATCATAACCACTCTCCTTATTCTTGTAACACCCGTCGGCTGAACACCAGCCTGTCATCACATTTAGGGACACTGTATCATTTTCGTCCTGTGCGCGTCAATGCGTATGGTGAAAAATTTTGTCAAAAATTTTGTCAAAATTTTTGTCGGAAAAACCCCCTCACATCCGCCACTACTGTCCCGTGATCATCGCCTCCATGGCGGCGATGCGTTTGGTGATGGTGTCGGTAAGGTTATTGGTGGCGGCGGCGGCGGCGGCGATGACCGCATGGTAAATCGCGCGGTGCGTCGAGCTCCCGTGCGAGATGAACACCGTGCCGGGAACCCCCAGCAATGGAGCCCCCCCGTAAATCTCCGGATCCATGCGGCTCTTGAGCGTCTGCAGGGCTCCCTTGAGCAACAGCGCGCCGAACATCCGCACCGGGTCGAGGAAAAACTCCTTCTTCATCCAGTACCCCACGGCCTTGGCCACGCTCTCCGCCGTCTTGATGACCGCATTGCCGACGAACCCGTCGCAGACCACGACGTCCATCCCGCCCATGAACAGGTCGCTCCCCTCGACGTTCCCGTGGAAACTCACGTCAATCTTCTGCATCAGGTGGAACGCCTTCTTGGTCATCTCATTGCCCTTGCCGTCCTCCGAGCCGATGCTCAGCAGACCCACGACCGGCACGGGCCGTTTCAGCACGACTTGGGAGTACGCCACGCCCATCACCGCGAACTGCGCCAGCCAGGCGGCATCGCAGTCCGTGTTCGCGCCCGCATCGAGCAGGAGGGTCGGGCGCGTCGGCAAGCGCGTCGGCAGTGCCGTCGCGATCGCGGGGCGCGTCACCCCGGGGATACGCCCGAGGGTCAGGACCGCCGAGGTGGCGACCGCGCCGGAGTTGCCGGCCGAGACCATCGCGTCCGCCTCCTTGCCCTTGACCATCTCCATGCAGATACTGATGGAGCAGTTTTTTTTCTTGCGGACCGCCTGCGCGGGCGCCTCGTCCATGCCGATGGCCTCGGGCGCGTGGACGACCTTCAGCCTGTCCATGTTCACCTTGGGGTGCTTCATAAGCTCGGCGTTGACAACCACCTTGTCGCCGACCAGAAAGACGCACGTGATATCTTTCAGCTTATTGGCGGCCTCGACGGCACCGCGCACAATCTCGTGCGGCGCGCGATCCCCTCCCATCGCATCCAATGCAATCCTCATGGGGCACCTTCTTTCGGTAACTAGTGACTAGTTACTCCCGCATTCCCCTCACGTCGCGATCGTCAGCACCTGTCGGCCACGATACATCCCACAGGACGGGCACACGCGGTGGGTCCGCTGGTTTGCCCCGCAACTCGGGCAGGACTGGACCTGCGCCAGCTCGGCCTTGATCTGTCCCTTACGCTGGCGGACTCGCATCTTCGACTTCTTCCGTTTTGGTACGGCCATTTCATTCTCCTTTGTTAAACACTCACACTCACATCAACGCATCAAGCGTTGCCCACTGATTCTCGCGTTCCGCCTCGCGGCAGGTACACGCCGTCTCGTTCAGGTTCACCCCGCACGTCGCACACAACCCGTTGCAGTCCTCGCGGCAAACCGGATAACCGGGAAGGGCAAGAATAATAGCTTCTCTCGCCTCCCCGGTCAAGTCCAGAAAGTCCATTCCGCCGGGAATTTCCACGCACGTGGTGAACGCCTCCTCCTTCGCCTCCGTCTCAAACTCCGTCGCGCACCTCACGCACACGCATTTCAGGTGCTGTTTCAGCCCCCCCCGGATGAGCAGCTCGTGCCCCAGCAACTGGACGAACAGGTCATAGACGGGCCCCCCGATCGGCGTGAGGATCTCGCTGTCGTCCAGCTCGAGAATCTCGACCGGCAACTCGCCCCTGTAGCGCTCGCCCCCTTTGTCGAGGCGCGCGATGTCAACGATCAAACGCCCCTGTGCTTCCAACGTCGCCTCCTGTCTGGGGCCCCCGGCCGCCCCTGTACGCGTCCAGATAACGCTGCACCACCTCCGGCACGAACGCCCGCGTGTCCCCCCCATAGCGGGTGATTTCGCGGATCGTGCTCGCCGTCACATAGCTGTAGTTCTCGTTCGGCATCATGAAGAGCGTCTCGATCTCCGGCGCGAGCTTGCGGTTCGTCAGCGCCATCTGAAACTCATACTCGAAATCCGAGTACACCCTCAGCCCGCGCACGACCACCCCGACCCCCCGCTTGCGGCAGTAGTCCACCAGCAGGCAGTCCAGCCGGTCCACCTCAACGTTCGCGATGCCGGCCCCCTCGATGCTCTCACCGATCATCGCCATGCGCGCCTCGACGCCGAACATCCCCGTCGCCTTCGCCGACACCCCCGCCACCACCACGATGACCTTCTCGAACAAAGCCGCGCTCCGCACGATCAGATCGAAATGCCCCAACGTCAGCGGGTCAAACGTCCCCGGATAAATCGCCGTCCTGTTCATATACCCCTTCCTTTATTTCAATCACAACGCACACCGTTTTTTCTCGCAGAGACGCAGAGATGCAGTGGTGAAAAACATTCCAACATTCACTCCTCCCCCCCCAGGCGGTACAACGCCACGCGCGTGTGCCCGTAGGTGCGGTCACGCAGGAGTGACCACCCCGGCACTTCCGCCGCCGGACACGCCGATGTCATCTCCGCCACGAAAAAGCCCCCCCCCCCCCCCCCCCCCCGCCCCCCCCGCGCCCCCACCCCCCCCCCCCACCCCCTCCCCCCCCCCCCCTCCCTCCCGGTCGCCCCCCACTCCACACCCCCCACCCCCCCCCT
>WRML01000086.1 GCA_009777165.1 Kiritimatiellota bacterium | reverse complement strand
CCCCCCGGCTTGCCCCGCGCACCAGCCCCGCGATGTCCACGAAATCCACGGTCGCCTTTGTGATTTGTTTGGGTTTCACGATTTTCGCCAGTGCGTCCAGGCGCGCGTCCGCCAACGCCACGGTCGCCTTGTTCGCCTCGACGGTACAGAACGGGTAATTCGCCGCCTCCGCATTCTGCAACTGCGTCAGCGCATTAAACAACGCCGTCTTGCCGACGTTCGGAAGCCCCACAATACCAACACCAAGTGCCATACAAAAACAATCCTTCTGAGAAATGTGTGGGGTATACTATATACCTTTCGGGTGTGGCTTGGCAACAGTGTTTTGCGCAAAGGACATTTGCGGTTTGAAAGATTTTTTCGTGACACGCGCCCCGCGTTATGCGAAAATGCCATCATGACTGTAGCGAGAAGGAGCACTGTATGAACCCATTCATTAACATCCCCCATTACCCCGCATTCGACCAGATGACCCCCGAGAACGCGCAGGCCGCGTTTGCGCAACTGCTCCCCGAAGCCCACGCCGCCATTGACGCGTTGGAAAAAAACTTCACCCCCTCTTGGCAAGGTTTGATGACCCCCCTCTACGACGCATGCCACCCCCTCCTCAACGCATGGGGGCTGTTCAATCATCTGTTGTCCGTCGTCAACAGTGACGCATGGCGCGAGGCGCAGGAGGCGATCCAGCCTGATGTCGTCGCGTTCTCGCTCCGCGTCGGCCAGAGCAAAACCTTCTACGGCGGTTTCCGCGCCCTCCGCGATGCTGATGCGGCCACGCCCTGCCTGACCGACACCCGGCGCCGTATCCTGACGAAAGCCATCCAAGAGGCGGAACACGCCGGGGTCGGGCTGCCCGAGGAACAGCAAGCCCGCTTCAACACCATCCAGACCGAACTCGCCCAACACGCCAGCGCCTTCCGCAACAACCTGCTCGATGCCACCAAAGCCTTCTCCCTCACACTCGAAACGCGCGAAGAAATCGGCGGCCTCCCCACCACGCTCCTCTCCATCACCGCACAAAGGAGTGAGGCGTTAGGCGTTGAGGATGCGGGTGGGGCGACGGTATCCCCGCCGAGCCGAGAGGGGGGGCCCTGGCGGATCACGCTCGACGCGCCCGTCTACATCCCGTTCATGATGCACAGCACCAACCGCCCCGCGCGCGAGGCGCTCTACCGCGCGTTCGTCACCCGCGCCTCATCCGGCAGCCTCGACAACACCCCCCTGCTCGAACGTATCCTCGCCCTCAAACGCGAGATGGCAACCCTCCTCGGCTACCCGACCTACGCCGACCTCAACCTCTCCAACAAGACCGCCAAGACCGTCGCCGCCGTTGACGGCCTCATCGCCCAGCTCGCCGACGCCGCCATCGACATCGGCCGCCACGAGATGACCGCGCTCACCGCGTTTGCGCACGCCAACGGTCTCGGTGGGAGCCCCCTCCTCCCCTGGGACATCGCGTTCTGGGCGGAGCGCCAGCGCGAGAAATCCTACGACTATAACGAAGAGGAACTCAGCAAATACCTCCCCTACCCCACCGTGCTCGAAGGGCTCTTCAACCTCACGCAACGCCTCTTCGGAATCCGCATCGTCGAGTGTCCTGATGTCCCTTCGGACATCGAAGGTGCTCGAGAACAATCGAATGCAGTCGAGGGCAATCGAGACTTGAGAACGTCCCCTCCCCCCGTCTGGCATCCCGACGTGAAATTCTTCCATGTGCTGGACGCGGACGGTACCCCCCTCGCGGGTATCTACAGCGACCCCTACAGCCGCCCCCAGACCAAGAGCGGGGGGGCTTGGATGAACGCGTTCACGACCCGCCGCCGTAACCCCGACGGACGTATCCAGCTCCCCCTCGCGTTCATGTCCTGCAACCAGACCCCTCCCGGCAGGGCGCGTCTCTCCGAGACTGCCGTCCCCCCCCTCATGCGCTTCGACGAGGTGCGCACGCTCTTCCACGAGTTCGGGCACGTCCTACAGCACATCCTCACCACGGTTGACGACCCCGAGGCCTCCGGCGTCAACGGTATCGAGTGGGACGCCATCGAGATTGCCAGCCAGTTCATGGAGAACTGGTGTTACGACCGTGCCACACTCAAAGGCATGAGCCGAAACATCGAGACCGGGGCCCCCATCCCCGACGACCTCTTCGACCGCATCATCGCCGCCAAGAACTTCCGTTCCGCGACCACCCTCTTGCGCCAAATCTTTTTCGCCGCGACGGACATGGATTTGTACGCGAGGCCCGATGGGGGGGCCCCCAACGACGTGAAGAACCGCAATGCCGCGAAATACTCCCCCGTGCCCATGCTTGACGAAGACCGTTTCCTCTGCTCCTTCAGCCACATCTTCGGGGGAGGGTATGCCGCAGGGTACTACAGCTACAAATGGTCAGAGGTCATGTCCGCCGACGCCTTTGCCGCGTTCGAGGAGGTCGGGCTCGACAACGAGGAAGCCGTCCGCACCATGGGCAGGCGTTTCCGCGACACCTTCCTCGCACTCGGCGGCTCCGTCGACCCGATGGCGATTTTCCAACGCTTCCGTCACCGCGCCCCTTCCATCCAATCCCTTCTCCGCCACGCCGGGCTGCTGGATTCAACTCACGCGGGACAGGAGGTCCGTTGCGATTGAGGAGAGGGGGGCGGTATCGCCGGGAAGCCCAGAGAGGGCCCCGCAAGCGTCGCGGGTGAGTTGCGTTGCCCATGCGCGGGCTTCGGTTTCGGTCATGACATCGAGACAGGAGAGTTCGGGTTTGCCGCCGGATTTTGAGTCGGCGGCGTCGAGGATGTCGTCCATCACCTGAAACGCCAGCCCCAACCCGTTTGCGAACACCGAGAGTTTTTCAAGATCCCGGTCCGGGGCCTGTGCAACGATGGCGCCGAGGCGGACCGCAACACGGAAGAGATCCGCGGTCTTGTGCTGAAACACGTAGTCAATGGCGGCGCGGGTCGGGGCGGACGCGGTGGCGATGTCCTCCATCTGCCCCCCGATGACCCCCGTCGCACCCGCCGCAGACACCAGTTCCGTGACGAGCCGAGCGGTCATACCCGGCGCCGTCTCGGGCGTTTGCGCCAACACCCCGAACGCGAGCGTCTGGAGCGCGTCGCCGACCAGCACGGCGACCGCCTCGCCGTATTTGACATGGACGGTCGGCTGCCCCCGGCGCAGGACATCGTTGTCCATGCAGGGGAGGTCGTCGTGCACGAGCGTGTAGGTGTGCAGCAACTCAACCGCACAGGCGGGCGGCAATGCGGTTTCCGCACTGCCCCCGGCCGCCTCGGCCGCGGCAAGGCACAGGATGGGGCGAAGGCGTTTGCCACCGCACATCACCGCATGGCGCATGGCCTCCGTGAGGTTCGCCGGGCGCGTCCCTTGCGGCGGCAGACAGGCGAAAAGATGCGTTTCGATGAGCGCCTTGCGTTCGGTCAGATAGATATCGAGTGACGTTTCCATACTATCTTTTTTTTTCTGCACGCAGATCATTCAAACGAATGCAATCTGCAGCAATCCTAATCATCTGTGTCATCTGCGTGCCCAATCAATCCTCCATTCAAACACTCGCCACTAACAACTCGCCATTAACCTCTCCACTTGCTCGTCGGTGCCGATGGTGATGCGCAGGTATTCGCCTGTGGCATCCCCGGGGAAATAGCGCACGATAATTTTCGCCGCCTTCAGTTTTTCAAACACCTGCCGGGCGTTGCCGTCGGGGGGGCGGGCGAAGAGGAAGTTCGTCTGCGAGGGGCACACGCGCCACCCGCGTTGCGTCAGGACAGCGGCGAGGCGTTCGCGCGTGGCGTTGATTTTCCGCACGTTCCCGCGCATGGCGTCAAGGTCGGAGAGGGCGGCAAGCGCGATGCTCTGCGACAGCAGATCCATGTTGTACGAGTCTTTGATTTTGTGGAGTGCCGTGATGAGCGGGTCGGGGCCGATGGCGTACCCGAAGCGCAGGCCAGCCAACGAGAACGATTTGGAGAGCGTGCGCATGACGAGCGTGTTGCGGTTGTGCGATGCGGTCGCAAGGTTCATACAGTCGGTCTCGGCGAAATCCACGTAGGCCTCGTCAATGAGCACCACGCCGTTGAACGCTGCGCAGAACGCGGCGACCGTCGCCGTGTCGTGCATCATGCTGGTGGGGGCATTGGGGTTCGTCAGGAAAAAGAGCGACGCATGGTCATCCGCCGGCGTCTGCCACCCGAAGTCCGCGCCCAGCGGGACGGGGCGGCGCACGACGCCGCGGATGTCCGCCAGCACAGGGTAGAGCGAGTACGACGGCACGAAGTAGCCGACGCTGCCGTCGTTCTCGACGAACGCGCGGGTGCAGAGCGCGAGGATCTCGTCCGACCCGTTCCCGATGAACACCTGTTGCGTCGAGCAGTTGTGGATTTCCGCCAGCCGCTCACGGAGCGCCGCGCAGACCGGGTCGGGGTAAAGGCGCAACCGTGCGGGATCGAACGCCCTCAACGCCTCCGCCACCTTCGGGCTGGGCGGGTAAGGGTTCTCGTTCGTGTTGAGCTTGACGATGCCCGCGTCTTTGGGTTGCTCGCCCGGCGTGTAGGCATTTAACGCCTGAACATGTTTACAGATGTGCATCAACTCTGTGACCTCCCTAATCCTTCTGTTTGGGTGTTGCCATGATGAGCTCGAATGGCTCGAAAAGTCCATACCCGATCACATCGTAGGCATTTCCGGCGGGTTGCGCATCGGGGCCTTTCTGGAAAGAGCCTGGCCACGCGCTACCGCGCAGCTTGCCGGCATGGTGCGGGCCGAGGAGGTTTTTGGGCGTGCCGTAAATGTGCACCGTCACCTCGTTTCGCCCCGCCTTCACGAACTGCGAGACATCGGTCACCCACGGCGCGGAGATGGTGAATCCGGCATCGTTGCCGTTCACGAAAACCCGTGCTGACGCACCGTGCCAACCGGCAGGGCTATCGGGTAACTTCACGGCGAACGTACCGTCCGCCTGTTGGACATCGAAGCTGCGCGAGTAGCCGACCTTGCCCGCGTAGAAGGGCATCCCTTGTCGGTGCCACCCTTGCTCGCCTTCTCCTGCCGTGTTCAGGGCGAGCGGTTGCGGCGGGCAGACGACAAACCCTTTTTCAGCGGGACGCAGAGAGAAATCGCCAATCAGATAGGCGGATTCCAGCTCGTGCCAAATCGTCATTGGGCGCGCGGCAATTCGAATTTCGTTCTCGCCGGGCCGTGCGGTTTTCGACACGTCCATTTTGCCAAACGCCTTGTCGAGCCACCAGGCACCGGGTTCGGGCTTCAGCTCGGTGCCGTTGCAGAAGACCGTGTACAGATCGGCGCGCTCGATGACAATCGCCAAATTCTCCGGGACATTCCCCTCGAGCGTGAAGCGGTACACCGCCTCGAAACCGCTGTTTTCGGGAAACGTCTTGGTGATGAGTTCATCCTTGAACTGGACACCGTTGTCCCACGGGTTGGCACCCATGCCATGCTTCTCGAAAATCCAGCGGTTCGCCTTCCATGCGTATTGCTCCTTCCGCGTTTCGCCGCCAACCGTCACATCAATGAAATCCAGGGTCAGGACATTCGGGTCGAGACGCGTGACAGCCGTTTCAGACCCCGGCACCGTGGCGGCGGTAGTCCAGCCGCCGAAGGTGGTCCACTGCTCGAAGCCATCACTGCCTTGCTGCGGCTTGTCAGCGTAAACCAACAGACAACTCCCGGATGGCGGCAGGGGCAATAGGATTCCGCCATCCTTCTCAAAGGGCGGAAGCGCCGTGACCCCACCGCTCCCCAGAAACCACATGGCGCCATGCGTTTTCGTGGCGATCACCTCAACCTTCACGGGGTTCGCCAAATCCGTGTTGCAGACAAAGAGAATCTCGCAGTCCGGCAGACGGCGGCGGTGGTGGAACACGGACGTTGTGCCGTTGGGTATGTTCAGCGTCAGACCGTCCGCCGCGGTGCGCCGGACTGCGGCGGCGACGGCATCCTCCACCGGAACTTGCTTGCCGAGTTCCATCGGGGGGCACGCCACGCCGTCGAGACGCGTCGGCCAGTCACCCGCGCAGAGTAACGTACCGCCGTCCTTTGCGTAGCGCGTCAAGAGCTCCGCTGTGCGACGGTTCAGGTTCTCCGTGTTGGGCGGCAGGATCACCATGTCGTATTCGCCGAGGTTGATGGAGAACGTCTTGCCCTCGCTCTTGCCGAAGCGTGCGATGGTGTCCTCAGATGCCAGATCGTACTCGACCTGCGCATGTTCGAGCGCGTTCACGAAACGCGTGAACGACTGGCCAATCTCGGCGAGGTGCGCTTCACCTTGGTACATCCATGCCGTCGTCGTCGGCTCAATCACGACGATACGGTTGACCTGCCGCCCCTGCGACAGCACGTAGGAGAGCCGCGTGAAATAATCGGCAAGGACATGGTAGCCCTCGAACCACGGCGTATGGTACGAAAAGGACTGGGGATGGTCGCGCTTGCGCGCGCCACGGATCGTGACGTAGGACAGGTGCTCGTTCAGCGTGTTCACACCCACGGCATACGACCAATCGCCAAGCCGCTTGAGGTCCTCAAAGCGGATGTCCCAACCGCCCGCGCCGTAATTCTCCGACAAGGTGCGCGAGCGCCCCATCTGGTTCACGATGGATGCCAGCTCCTTACCGGAGCGGACGTTGCCGAACTGTGCGTTTGGCGAGTTGCCGTCATACGTGTTCATCAACAAGTCAATGGCGGGCCGTTGGTGCCAGATGTACATCGCCATGTTGTCCGGGCCGTGCGACGTGCCGGGCCAGCCGTGCTCCCAGTAATGCCCCGTCCATTCGAGGCCATGCGCTTCGCACCACGCGAAGTTCGGCATTGCCCAGCGTTCCACGAACAGGTCAAGCATCAACTGGTGGTACTGGTACCGCACCTTCTTCCAGTCGCCGACGGGCTTGTGCAAGGACGGCAGGTGGTCAATCAACGAATACCCGAATTTTTCCTCGAAGCGTTTCGGGATCTCGCTGTTCCACGAGACCCATGTCCCGAGGTAGGAGCCTGCCGGATGCGGCTCATCCGTGAAAATCCCCAACACCCGTTTGCCGAACTGGTCGCCGATGTTTTTTGCGTACGCCTCGTGCGTGATCTCGATGAATTTTTCCGTGACGCCCTTCTTCAGGAGATCCACATACCACTTGCCGCCGAACCATCCGTTCTGCGGCGTGTGCTGCACGCTGGCGATGAGGTAGCGTTGCCCGTTTTCCAGCGGCGGGAGCTTGCCGTCCCGCTTCGCGGTCTCCGTGATGTTCTGGTGCGCCGGATCGAAAACATACCACAGGTCTGTGCCGATGGTGTCGAGTTTTTCGACCTCCGCAAATTTCAGGCCCATGCCCCGGCTGTCGGGCAGAGCCTCCGGCACGAAGCCGCCCGCAAACCCGCTCGGGTACGAGTTCTCGTCGTAGATCCAGACGTTCATGTCCAGCTTCTCCGCCTCGTCGAGCGACACCTTCCAGAGACGGAACCAATCGTCGGAAAGGTACGGGGTCATCAACCCCGGGCGCGGATGCACCCAGACCTGCTTGACATGCTGCGCCGCCAAGTCGCGGAGTGTGGAACGGACCTGCTCCTCGGTCAGCAGATCGTTCCACGTCCAGAGCGGCCCCGAACTAAAATTGCGCCCGGGCTGGGCGAAATTTTTGCGCAACTCCTCCAACGTCGGATTCGTGATCGGGTTCAGCCTAGACATCTGCCCAACCGCCGCCGCCGCCATCCCTGCCGCCGCAAAAACAAACAACACGTTTTTCATCGGGACCTCCTTTTTTTTGAGTTTCCAGTTTCTAGTTTCTAGTTGCAGCGTGTCCCCGAACTGGAAACTGGAAACTAGAAACTGGAAACTAGCAACTAGAAACTGGAAACTAACAACTAGAAACTAAAAACTTCCTCACACCAA
>WRML01000085.1 GCA_009777165.1 Kiritimatiellota bacterium | reverse complement strand
GATGAGGAGGATGAGAAACGCCAGCACCTCTACACCTCCATCCGCCAGACTATCTCCTTGCAGGAACATCTGCTGGAGCAAATCCCCCTCTCCACGCTCAACGTGGAAGACCGCGAGGTTGCCGTCCTGCTGATCGGCAACATCAGCGACGACGGTTATTTCATGGGCAGCTTCCCTGACCTCGTGATGGTCACCGGGAAAAGCAAAGCCGAACTTATCGCAATCTTGCGGGTCATCCAGACCTTCGACCCCCCCGGCATCGGTGCGCGCGACCTGCGTGAGTGCCTGACGCTGCAACTCAACGAGATTGAAGACTCCCCATGGGCAGAAGAGGCGCGTGAACTGATTGACAAGCACCTCGAACGCCTTGCCGCACGCGATGAGAAGTTTCTGTGCAGGACTCTCGCGCTCGCGCCGGACGAGCTGCACCGTGTGGTCGCGCTCATCCACAGCCTCAACCCGCGCCCCGGCCGTGCGTTCGAGCGCAAGGAAACCGAATATGTCGAGCCGGAGGTTTTTGTGGTCCGGGAGAAAGGTAAGTATGTCGCGAAAGTTGACGGCGGATTGTTGCCACACATCCGCATCAGCAAGCACTATAAAAAACTGCTCTCAGACCCGTCGGTGTCCACCGAGACGAAGTCGTACATCCGCGAGCGCATCCGCGCTGGCGCGTACCTGATCCGGAGCATCCACCAGCGGCAGGAGACCATCCGAGAGATCGCACAGGCGATTGTTGATGCGCAGACCGCGTTCATCACCGACGGCATCTCCGCCCTGCGCCCCTTGACCATGACCGAGGTCGCCGAGACCGTCAGCAAGCACGAGACCACGGTCAGCCGAACCGTCTCCAACAAATATATCCATACCCCGCGCGGCGTGTTCGAGATGAAATACTTTTTCACGTCCGGGCTGAAGACCGCGAGCGGCCAAAGCGTCTCGAACAAATCCATTCAGGATCAGATCGCCCAGATGGTTGCAAAGGAAGACCCTGCCGAGCCCTTGTCGGACAACGCGATTGAAGATGCGTTCGCCAAGCAGGGGGTTACGATTGCCCGCCGTACAGTTGCGAAATACCGAGGTATCCTCAAAATCCCCCCCTCGTACGAGCGGCGGCGGACAAGCGAGATCAGGTAGAGTCGGAAAAGGCGTAAGAAAAAAGATTGCGTTGTTCTTCGGGAAACCTTTGTGGTAAACTGATGTCCACACTGCGAGGAGGGTGTAATGAGAATCGGATGTTTTGCATGTGTTGAGCCGTTCGCGCCGTTGGGTTGCCAGCTGAAGGCGATTCGGGAAATGGGGTTCACGTTCGCGGACGTGACGGATAATCATGACGGGGGGGCCCTGGGGGAGGAGTTCGGATTCGCGCCGACCGTGAGTCTCGACAGCCACCCCGATCACCTGCGCGCGTTGGCGAAGGACGCAGGCATCAGGCTGAGCGCGTTCTGCGCACACGCGAACCTGCTCGACCCGTCGTCGCCCGCGACCTACGGGACGGCGCAGATCGTCAAGGCGATCCGTCTCGCACACGACCTCGGTATCCGGGAAGTCATCACGTGCGACGGCGAGCCGCATACCGCGTTCGGTAAAAGCCTGGCGCCCGCGGAGCGCGTCCTGATTGTGCGCGAGAAGCTGCAGGTCCCCATCCAGTGGGCGGAGGAGCTCGGCGTGAAACTCCTGATTGAGACGCACGGGCCCGTCACGGACAACATCGCCCTGATGGGGGACCTGCTAGAGCGGCTCGGGCATGAGAAGACCGTCGGCATCTGCCTCGACACGGGCAACTGCTGGCTGGGGGGGGGCGACCCGCTGGCCTACATCAAGGCGTTCGGGCGGCGGATCGGTCATGTGCATTGGAAGGACATGCCCAACGAGATGGAGGCGCGGCGCGGGAAGATTTTCGGTTGCGGGATGGCACTCATCGCGCTGGGCGATGGCGTGGTCGGCATCGAGGGCATTGTGAGGGCCCTGCGCGCAGCGAAAATCAATGTGGCGACAACGCTGGAGATTGCGGGCGCGGAGGCAGTGAAAATCTCCGCGAAACGGCTGAAAAAGTGGTAAAGGAGGTCATCGTGAAAGGGAATGCGTCGAGGAGGGGGTTTCTGAAACGGGTGCTGGCGGCAGGTGCCGCGCCCCTGGTGCTGCCGTCGTCGCTGCTGTATGGCGAGAGTGTGCCGTCGAACCGCGTGAACATCGCGAGCGTCGGCGTGGGGGGGCAGGGCAGCGGGTTGTTCGGCGCGTTGCTGCAGCCGGACTGGATCCGCGTGGTGGCGGTGGCGGATTGCTTCAAAGACCGCCGCGAGTCGCGCGCGGAACAGGCGAACAAACGTTACGGTGCGGAGGTCTGCACGGTTTACCGCGATTTCCGCGAGATCCTTGCGCGTGCGGATGTGGACGGGGTCGTGTGCGCCACGCCGGACCACTGGCACCATCATGTGGCGGTGCTGGCGATGCAGGCGGGCAAGGATGTCTATATCGAGAAGCCGCTCACGTTGAGCATTGACGACAACAAACATGTGCGCGACACAGTGTACCGCCTCGGGCGCGTGTTCCAGTACGGGACGCAGCAGCGCTCGTCGTCGCACATCCGCATCGGGTGCGAGCTGGTGCGCTCGGGGGTGCTGGGCAAGATCAGCCGTGTGGAGGTGGACGCCCCGGCTGGCCGGGTCGGGGGGGGGAGCCTCACGCCCGCGCCCATCCCGGAGGGGCTGGACTACGACATGTGGCTGGGGCCCTCGCGCGACCGCCCCTATACGTCGGACCGCTGTTCGTCGGACGGTGTGTATCACAGCTCCGACTGTTCCATCGGGTTCCTCGGCGGATGGGGGGCCCACCCGCTCGATGTGATGTGCTGGGCGATGAGCGACCTGCCCAATTCCGTCCCGGTCGAGATCGAGGGGACGGGTGAGCGGGGGGAAGGGCTTTACGACACGTTCGGGAAATGGAAGTTGCGCGGGCGTTTTGCGGACGGCGCGGAGTTCGTGTTCAATGACGGGGGGGACCGCACGACGTTCGTCGGCGAGAACGGGAGCATTCACATTGCGAGAGGGTACCTGAAGGCGGATCCCGTCAACCTCCTGCGCGCGCCGTTGCCCCAGCGCGACGACCCCCTGCGCGCGAACACGACGGGCTTCCACCATACGGCCGATTTCGCGCAGTGCATCAAGACGCGCGAGGTGCCGTGCAGTGGCATCGAGGCGGCGTACCACTCGGACAACATCAGCCACCTGGCGAACATCGCTTGCCACACCGGGCGCAAGATCACGTGGGACATCGAGAAGCAGACGATTACGGGCGACGACGAGGCGCAGAAGATGATGCGCCGCAAAACCTCGCGCCCCCCATATGAGGCGTAAGGGGGGGGAACATGCGATTGATTCTTGCGGTCGGCACAGGCAGTTTCATCGGGGGGGTGTTCCGTTATCTGCTGTCCCTGATGATACAGGCGAGGGCGGCGGCCCATTTCCCGCTGCACACGTTGGCGGTGAACGTGACGGGCTGTTTCCTGATCGGGATTGTCTTCGGTCTTTTCGACAAGGGGCAGATGCCAGAGGGATGGAGGTTGTTCCTCGCGACGGGTGTCCTCGGCGGCTTCACCGCGTTTTCCGCGTTTTCGCACGAGACGCTCGCGCTGCTCCGTGACGGACATTCCAGCCATGCGCTGCTTTACGTCCTTACAAGCGTGACGCTGGGATTGCTGGCGACATACGTCGCCTATGTGTTGGTCAAATGACGGTAAAGGATTCGTATGCGAAAACGTTTAAGCCTAGCAGTCAACGCACCCAAAGACACAGTGCAGGTGTCACGGGCAACGATACCTATTTTGGCGTCATCATTCATTACCGATATTCGGTCGCTGGTTGTTTCCGCCCGTCAGTCCGCCTATTCGGCAGTGAGCATGGTCATGTTGGATACCTATTGGAAAATCGGGAGGCGCATCGTTGAGGAGGAGCAAAACGGGCATCATCGCGCCGGATATGGCAAACGGTTGATTGAAACGCTTTCGGAAGCGTTGACCGCCGAATTTGGCAAGGGCTTTTCGCCAGCCTATTTAAAAGATTTCCGCCAATTTTTCCTTTATTTTCCCGATTTTCAAATTCGCCAATCGCGATTGGCGAATCTCGATTGTCTTCCCGATTCTCCAATTCGCCAAACGTGTTTGGCGAATTTGGACTGTTCCTCCGATTCCCAAATTCGGGAATCGCGATTCTCGAATCTCGATTGTCTCCCCAATTCGACAATTCGACAATCGCGATTGTCGAATTTGGACTGTCCCCCCGGTTTGACAATTCGACAATCGCGATTGTCGAATCTCACCTGGTCACACATCCACCGCCTGTTGCGCATTTCTGACGCCAAGGCGCGGGAATGGTACTTGCAGGAGGCCGTGTCCGAGAATTGGAGTGTGCGGACGCTTGACCGCAACATCTCCTCGCAGTATTTCCACCGCTTGCTTGCGTCGCAACGCCCGGATGCGGTTCAAAAGGAAATGCGCGGCAAAACGTCCGAGGACCGACTGGATAAGCTGGCGTTCATTAAGAATCCAGTCGTCGCCGAATTTCTAGGGCTTGAACAGAATACGGACTTCACCGAATCGTCCCTTGAAAAGGCAATCCTGTCCCATCTTCAAAAATTCCTGATGGAAATGGGCAAGGGCTTTGCGCTTGTCGCTCGCCAGCAACATATTCGCACAGATGCGGGGGATTATTTCATTGATCTTGTTTTCTACAATTACCTCCTGAAGTGTTTTGTCTTGATTGACCTCAAAACGACGCAGATTTCTCATCAGGATGTGGGACAGATGGATATGTATGTGCGGATGTTTGATGACCAGAGACGAAGCAAAGATGATAACCCAACGCTCGGCATCATCCTCTGCTCTGAAACCAGCCGTGACATCGCGCGGTACTCTGTCCTGAATGGCAGCAAGCGACTTTTCGCCAGCAAATACTTGACCTATCTGCCCTCTGAGGAGGAGCTGAAACGGGAGATTGAATCACAAAAGGAGATGTTCCTCTTGCAACACCCTGAATTAAAGGTAAAGGACACAAAGGCAGAAGGACGTACGACACGGAAAGGGAAAAAAGGAGAGTCATGAAACAGTGGCATATGGTTGAACAGAAAAACGGAGGAGAGAGATGAAGACGTTGGTGATGACGATGATCATGATGGTTGGGGCGGCGGCGGTTGCGGAGGACGCGGCGACGATCGCAAAGTGGGCGGAGACGCCGACTCAGGAGTCCATTGACAAGATCAAGCCGTTCCTGCAGAATGAGGCGCTGAGGGCGGATGCGCTGAAGGCGTTGCGGCAGATCGCGCGGACCATGCCCGTGGATGTGCCGGACGTCGCGCCGGGGAGCTGGATCGGGCCGGTGGGGTTCGTGGCGAAACGGGTGTCGGACCACCGCTCGGAGTCGTGCGCGGTGGCGGACTTCACGGGGGACGGCAAGCTGGACATCGCGGCCGGGCCGTTCCTCTATCCCGCGCCGGACTGGAAGCCCGTGCAGATCCGCGAGGTGAAGTCGGACGTGAAGGAGGACGGCAAGGGGTATGCGGATGATTTCTTCAACCTCGTGCTGGACGTGAACGGCGACGGCAAGCCGGACATCCTCTCGGGAGGGTGGTTCTCGGAGACGTCGTACTGGTTCGAGAACACGTCCGGCAAGGAGGGCCTGTGGCCCACCCACATGATCGAGAAGATCGGCAACCACGAGACGGGCATCCTCGCTGACGTGACGGGCGACGGCAAGGCCGACAACCTCGTGCCGCACACGCACATCACCGTGTGGTATGAGAAGGACGGGGCGGGGTTCAAGCGCCACACGGTCTCCGAGAAGCGCATGGGCCTGGGGGCCGGGGTCGGGGACGTCAACGGCGACGGCCGCCCGGACATCATCCGCCCCAACGCGTGGTTCGAGGCGCCAGAGGACATCCGCAACGGGACGTGGAAGGAGCACCCGCTCGCGCTGGGGGCCCCCAACGGCGGCACGGACCACACGTCCAACATCATCGTCTTCGACGTAAACAAGGACGGCCTGCCCGACATCATCGCCAGCTCCGCGCACAAGCACGGCATCTGGTGGTATGAGCAGAAGCGCGACGCGGAGGGCAACATCTCGTGGGCGCAGCACCTCATTGACGACACGTGGACGCAGGCGCACTACCTCCTGCTCGCGGACATTGACGGCGACGGCGTCCCGGAGATCATCACGGGCAAGCGGTTCTTCGCGCACAACGGCGGCGACCCGGACGCGAACGGCAAGCTGTGCGTGTTCTACTACCGTTTCGCGCCGGGCCCGGACCCCGTGTTCCGCAAGCACGTCGTGAGCTACGACGAGGGCTTCGGCGCGAGCATGAACATCATCGCCGCGGACCTCACCGGAGACGGCACCCTCGACCTCATCACGACGGGCAAGTGGGGCGGCCCGGTGATTTTCGAGAACCAGATGAAGAAGTAGGGGCGGAGTTTCTAGTTTCCAGTTTTTAGTTTCCAGTTTTTAGTTTATAGTTTTTAGTTTTTAGAATTTAGTTTTTAGAATTTTGGTGTTGTCGTCCTGTAGTCTCGTCGTCCCGTAGTCCAGTCTTCTCCGACTACAAGACGACGGGACTACAGGACGACGGCACAATAACAAAAAGCAAAGCCTATGGAGTGCGGTGGATTTCCCCTTGCGGGGGCGCATACAGCCACCGCACTCCATAGGTTGCCGCTTCCCTTACGGCTCGGGGAGAACTTCGGGGCCACGGGCGCAAAGGCGGAAGCCAGTGTAATTCGACGGGTCGGAAGGTACGCCATGGGTCCGATTGGCGGAACGGAGAGCGAGAGCGGAGTACGACCAGTAGCCGCCGCGCCTAGACCGATTGTCGCTACCGCCAAAGTTGACGGGTTGGTTACCGCCGCCCTCGGCGGGATAGGCGACAGTGAATTCTGTAGGACCTACCGGCCCCCCGACCCAGCGGTCGAGGCACCACTCCAACACGTTCCCGTGCATATCGTACAGACCCGCATTGTTCGCCCGCTTCAGCCCGACAGGTTTCACGTTAGCACCATAGGGCAACTGGTTGTTGTTCCCCGTCCACCATGCCACCTCGTTGATGCAGTTCGTCCATGAGGCATCGAAACCCGTGGCGACCGGCAGCGCGGCGTTAGTGTTGTTGAACGTGCCGATTGTCCCGGCACGGCACGCCACCTCCCACTGCGCCTCCGTCGGGAGGTCGAACGCAAGGCAGACGCTCCCAGCCGATGCGAGGGCGACCTTGTTGCTCAGCGCCCAGAGGAAGCCGCTGGACGGGGCAATGCCAGGGTCGTTCTGCCCGCGAAGGTTGTTGTAGGTGACCATCGCCACGGGGCGGTCGTCGTCCGCAGGAGAGGGGGAGGTGTTCATGACGTGGCGGTACTGCGCCACCGTCACCGGATACACGCCGATGTAGTAGCCGGAGGTAAAGTTCAGGTTCGTCACGCCGACGGGGGTACCCTCCGCGACGAGCGAGCCCATCTGGTCGGGCGTGCCGTCAGGGGTCTTGGTGATGTAGCGCAGGTAGAGGTGGTCGGTCTTGGAGAGGGAGTCGCACAGCACGCAATGGTCCTTGGGGAACCTCGTCACTTCGAAACTGTCGTTGGCGAGATCAATCATGATGGTGTGGTCAACCCTCCCCCACCAGTCAATCGGCGGATGAGGGCAACTGGGCGCCAAATCCGCCGCGTAGAGGCGGAAGAATTTCTTGGTGTCCGCGCCGACGCTGACGCTCGTGCCGTCTATGTTCTTGGGTGCCTTAATGTTGTCCACCACGTCCCAGTTCACGAGGTCGCTTGACTCCTCGAGGCGCAGGTCGTCGGGGGTCCTGTTCAAGGGGGGGGCCCACTTGAGGGTGACGCTTCCCGCGTTGACCGTGATGTTGGTGATGGGGAGGGGGGTGTCCGCG
>WRML01000084.1 GCA_009777165.1 Kiritimatiellota bacterium | reverse complement strand
CAAAAGAGGATTTCCTTGCGGTGCAAGGAGACAGCGGGCTAGAGGTGGCCGCCGTCGCCGAGCTTCTGCCCCTTGCGGTCCCCCCCCTCGATGACCGAGTTCTCAATCAGGTTGCGCATGACGGGCTTGTCCGACCACGGCTTCTCCAGCACATACAGTCCGTTGCCCGTAGTCTTGCCGTGCAGGGTGGCGTGGAAGCCGAAGAACTGGTCGCACATGTGGTTGCCCGAGCCCCCCTCGTCGGGCGGTAACGCCTCGCGCGTGGTGAACAGCAGGCGCTGGATCGGCGCCAACAGCGGATTTTTCAACGCGATCTCGCGGAGCAGCGCATCGCCCTCGCAGAAGAGCGCGAGGCGTTTCTGCGAGTCCTCAATCGCGGTTTGTTTCGCGCCGTCCTCCAGTTTCGCCAGCCGCGCCTTGAACGCGGAGAGATTTGTTTTCCCGGCGAGGTCGTCGTGGAGTGCGCGCACGCGCCGCGCCATGATGTCGAGCGGGTCGCGGTCCGTCTCCCAGATGGTCGCCTGAGGGTTCACCGCCTGCGACGCGCGCGTCGCCTCGTCATAGATGCCCCCGTGCGCCTTGGGCTTCTCCGTCAGCTCGCGGGTCAGCAGCATATACGTGTTCTTCGTCTCCTGAGGGGCGTTGAACTGGTCGAACACCTTCTTCATGTTCCGCTGGAGCGCGAGGTTCGGGACTCCTGCGAGGCGGAACTGCCCGAGGAAGTCCGCCGGCGGGATGCCCGCATAGACGATGAACTGGATCGAGCTCGAATTGCTCTGCTTGGTCCCCGAGTCGTCGAGCGCGACACGCGCCTTGAACGTCTCCATGCCCTTCGGCACCTCGAACACCAGCAGCCCGGGCGAATGCGTGCCGATGCCGTCGGCATAGGTCTTGCCCTGCACCGTCAGGGCGTCGCCACCCACGCTCTTGTTCTTCGCGGTCGCCTGCCACCCGCACTGCTCGTGTGTCCACTCCAGCGCAGTCAGCCGTTTCTCCCCCCCGGCGCCGACGAAACGCGCGTCGAGCAGATCCGTGTGGTCACACGCATAACTGTCCCCCCCGTCTGTGACGATCAGGGTGACGAAATCCGTCCCCTTGACGTCCGCCTCCACATCCATGGTGTGTCCCTCGGTCTTCGTGTTGAGCAGCGGGCTCACATACCGCAACACCGACGGATCGCCTTTCTTCGCAAGCTCCTCCCGCGTCACCGGAGCCGCCATCGCCGTAACTGCGGAGAGTGCCAACGTTACGGCAACTGAACACAAGACTGTACGTCTTGCGGATAAACGCCGCCCATGATACGCAAGGCCTTCAGCCTTGATCTGATTGGATTCACGATACGCAGGGCGTTGCCCTACGTTACTATCCGAAAGGCTTTCAGCCTTTTCGATGCCAACACGCGTTACTCTTTTCATTTTATCCTCCTTTTTTTCCCCGTAGCCGTAACCGACTGCAACCGACTGCGTTCGATGGCAATCGAGCCAAATCCCTTTAATCCTTATGACTTTTCCCCATTTCAAACAATGACAAACAACGCCGGAAATCCGCCGGCAACGGGCTATGCGCCTTCAGCGTTTCCCCCGGCACCATCGGGTGCGGCATCTCGATCCCGCATGCGTGGAGCATCTGGCGCGGGATCGTCAACAGCCGCGGGTCACGCGCAGACTTCACCCCATGCTCACGGTCACCCAGCACCGGGTGACGGATGGACGCGAGGTGACGGCGGATCTGATGCGTCCGCCCCGTCTCGATGCGCACCTTCAGGAACGACGCGTCCTTCGAGTACGCCTCGCGCTGGATGTGGCTCACTGCACGGTCCCCGTCCAGCTCCTGCGCGACCGTCGAGGCCTTGCGCCCATACGCGCCCCACACGACGACCTGATACAGCTTCGTCACGCGGCGCGTCCTGAAGACCGCCACCGCCGCCTCATGCGCCGCGCCTGTTTTCGCGAACAACAGGCATCCCGTCGTGTCGCGGTCAAGGCGGTGGACCGCCTGAATGTCCTGAAGCCCCGTCTGCGCGCGGAGCAGCGCCTCCGCGCTGTCCTCGCCCACGGACAACAGATCCGAAGGTTTGTCCACCACGAGATAGAAATCATCCTCCGCGAGGACACGAATTTTCGGCGGCGTCCTTTTCCGCTCGTGTTTCAGCGCGGCGGCGATTTCGACCGTGTCCCCCTGCCTCAACGCATGATGCGCCATCCACACGCACTGGCGGTTGACCCAGACCTTGCGGTCATCCATCAGGGTCTTTGCCGCGCGTTTCGAGACCCCCAGTTTTGCGGCAAGAAACGCCTGCAGGGTGCCTTTGGCATCCAGTCTCGACACGACGTATGTGGTGATGGCAGATTCTTTCTTCATCGCAAAGGGTTATTATTACAAATCGTATGACCCAGTACAACACAAAAAATTACACACACCTAGAACCGCACACACCTAGAACAACAAAAGCAGGAAACGAAACCGTTCCCTGCTTTCATTTTTAATGGGGTCGCTCGCTTACGTGTTCAACGCGGCGGTGATTTCCGCCAGCTTGGCTTTCAGCACGAACGGGATCTTGTTGCCGAACGGCGCGTAGGATTCCGCGACGGCGGCGATCTCCTTCTTCCAGCCCTCCTTGTCAACGGAGGTCAGCGTCGCCATGACGGTCTTGAGCTCGCCGGCCGTGCGGCCGCTGCCGTCCACGTAGCCCTTCATGTCCAGCGCGTCCGGGGTCGGCAGGTAGCCGATCGCGGTGTCCTGGAACTTGCCCTTGCCGTCAATGCGCTCGCAGACCCACTTGAGGACGCGCGCGTTGTCGCCGAAGCCGTTCCACATGAAGCCCTTCCCGTCCTTGCGGAACCAGTTTGTGAAGAAGACCTTCGGCAGTTTCGCCTCGCTCGTGCGCAGCGGCATGGTCAGCCAGTGCAGGAGGTAGTCAGCGGCGTTGTAGCCGAAGAACGGCAGCATCGCCATCGGGTCGCGGCGGACCACGCCGACGGCGCTGAGGTTCGCGGCGGTGGTCTCGGACCCGGCGGCCGAGCCCATGAACACGGCATGCGTCCAGTCCTTGGCCTGATTCACCAGCGGGATCACCGTCGGGCGGCGACCGCCGAACAGGAACGCGTCAATCGGCACGCCCGCGGGGTCCTCCCACTCGGCGGCGATGACGGGGCACTGCGCCGCCGGCGCGGTGAAACGCGCGTTCGGGTGCGCGACCTTGATCTCCTCGCCCTTCTCGTCGAGGAAGACCTTCTTGCCCTTCGCGTTGACGGTCGGCTTGCGGCTCACGCCCTTCCAGTCAATCACGTGATCCGGCGCGGGGACGCCCATGCCCTCCCACCAGATGTCGCCGTCGTCCGTGAGGCCGCAGTTGGTGAAGATGGTGTTCTTGGCGATGGTGCGCATGGCGTTCGGGTTCGACTCCATCGAGGTGCCGGGCGCGACGCCGAAGAAGCCCGCCTCCGGGTTGATGGCGTACAGGCGACCGTCCGCGCCGATCTTCATCCACGAGATATCGTCGCCGACGGTCTCGACGGTCCAGCCCGGGATGCGCGGCTCCATCATCGCGAGGTTCGTCTTGCCGCATGCGCTCGGGAACGCGGCGCAGATATAGTAGACCTTCTTCTGCGGCGAGGTGAGCTTCAGGATGAGCATGTGCTCCGCGAGCCACCCCTCCTGACGCGCGAGGTTCGACGCGATGCGCAGCGCCAGGCACTTCTTGCCGAGGAGCGCGTTGCCGCCGTAGCCCGACCCGAACGACCAGATCTCGCTCGTCTCGGGGAAATGCGCGATGTACTTCTTCTCCAGCGGCGCGCACGGCCACGTCGAGTCTTTCTGCCCCGCCTTCAGCGGCGACCCGATGGAGTGCAGGCACTTCACGAACTCGCCGTTCTTGCCCAGCTCCTTCAAAACTTTCGTGCCGACGCGCGTCATGAGGTGCATGTTCACGACGACGTACGGCGAGTCGGTCAGCTCCACGCCGATCTTGGCGATGGGCGACCCGATCGGGCCCATGGAGAACGGGATCACGTAGAGCGTGCGCCCCTTCATGCAGCCCCTGTAGAGCTCCGTCATGGTCTTCTTCAGCTCGGCGGGGTCAATCCAGTTGCACATCGGGCCCGCGTCCTCCTGACGCTTGCACGCGATGTAGGTGCGGTCCTCGACGCGCGCGACGTCCGACCAGTGCGAACGCGCGAGGAAGCTGCCCGGGCGCTTCTTCGGGTTCAGCGGCGTGAACACGCCGGCCTTGACCAGCGCGTCGCACATCTCCTTGTACTCCTTCTTCGAGCCGTCGCACCAGACCACATTCTTTGCCTGAGACAGTTTCGCGAAATCCTTGACCCATGTGATCAGTTCCTCATGCTGGGTAGGCAGAGTGTTCTTCTTCGCAGCCGCCGTGGGGGCTACCGTTTTGCAGGTCGCGGCGCACGTGGTGCTTTTCTTGCTGGCCATGTTCATCTCCCTCGATTGGTTTCCCGCTTTCACTCCAAAGATAAGCAACAAGCACTACCCCTGTGAAAGTTGGGGCAATAGTTTACCTACCTGTATGGCGGAATGCAATCAAACAATGAAACTATTTTCGCAGCGCGCGGGATTGTGTTCACGTTTGGCGGCCAAGCGATGTGCCCAATGCCAAAGGAATCCGTCTATTGACTTCCCCACGGGGATGTGGTATTGTATCCACATCATGAGGGAAAAATATGTGCGAGCATAGGGTTTCAACCTTAGCCGTTGCGGGCGCGGCAGTGCTTTTGGCCTTGCCGGGCAGGGTGTCTGGCAGTCGCTTCTCGATGGGATATGAGTGGGAGCAGGACATCTCCATCAGGCAGTTGTCGTTTGTGAAGACGGAGGGCTCAGATACCCGCTACCACGGCGTTGCGGTCTGCACGTTAAGTGTCTCGAATCGTTCGCCCGTGATACAGACGGTCAGGCTTTCATCGTACGTTTCCTCTTATTCGATTTACGGCAACAACAGGATCCCACGCTACAGCCAAGAATGCACCGTGAAGCCTGGGGCGTCCGCACACGTCTGTTTCAAATTCTTGCCGAACGAGGAGGGGAATAACAGCTCGAGATTGCACGTGGAAATCGCTGGCACGCCAAAGGGGGTGTTTGCCCTTGACCCTTTCCCGTGGATGGTTGGGTACGCATCGGAGTTTTCTATCATGCTGTCCCCGTCAATTTCGAAGACAGCGGTTGAATATCGGGACCGAACCCTCTCGGGGGCGAACGCCACTCATTTCGCGTGGGGCAAGAACGTTTCTTTTCTGGAAGGGAAAATCCCCGTGCGGGAGTGGCCGTCGCAGTGGCTCGCCTACACGCCAGCCGACTGCATCGTCCTGACGAGAGAGGAGTGGACGACGGTTCCGGAAACGGTGCGCGCCGCCTTGCTGGGATGGCTTCAGGCCGGGGGGCGACTGCTCCTGGCGGGGGTCCATGCGGACGAGCTTGAACGTTATCGCATTCCTGTGGGATTCGGCGATGTGTGCGCCATCTCTTCCGCTGTCCCCGAGGAATGGACCACAACCGATTTCACCGTCCTTCATGCCGCGTCCACTCAATCCGCAGCCCAATGGAAACGGATTATTCGAAATAGCGGTCAGGGCTATCCAACGGACATCGCGTTCAGCTTGCCGCCGCTTGTCCCCGTGTATGTGGTGCTGCTCGGCATTATGTTGCTTCTGGGGCCCGGGCTGCTGATCCTCTTGGCGTTGCGTAACCTGCGCATTTACCTCTACTGGATCGCGCCATCCGTCGCCGGGGGGGTGTCCGTCATCATTCTGGTGTTCGCCCTTGTCCGCGACGGAATCAGCCCGATCACCTGTGCGCAATCCGTGGTGTACCTGAATGAAACGTCCCGGACGCAGGTCCAGCTTGCGGCACTGACCCTGATGGCGCCCGCAGGGCTGTACTCGCCGCTCCATTTCCCCGCGTCGGCCGAGGTCATGCCCGCGCCGTCGAACCTGAATTTCGCCACAGGGGTAAGGACCGTGCGGAACGAGGGCGACCTCATCCTGAACAGCGCGTGGGTCCCCTCGCGCATCCCCATCACGTTCCTGGTGCGCGACACGGGGGGGCTGACCATCCCGACGCCCCAATTCAACGGGACCGCCACAGTGGCAAATCCCTACGCCATCCCCATCCAACGCCTCCTGTACTGCGATGCCGAGGGCAAGCATTTCGCCCTCGACGCGCCGTTGCCCCCCGGCGCGACCGCCTCGCTGACGCCGTGCACACCTGCCGCCAAAGGGCAGACACCGAATATCGTTGATGCCGTGAAGGGCACGTTCTACAACGCGGAGACGTTCGACAACATTGGCTTCTCCTTCCTCTCCGCCCGCCTTCAGTTCCCTCTCCCCCCCAAGACGTACCTGTGCGAGCTGGACGGCACGCCATTCATGGAACACCCGATCCGCCGCGGCAAAACCCGCCATGAGGGCAAGACGCTGGTATTAGGAGAGATGTGATGAGTGTTGCCACGCAAAGGAGTAACGGCATTCTTACCAGTGAAAGGTCACGTATGAACACAACCGCCATCGAAGTCACCAGCCTTGTCAAGACGTTCGGCGCGACGCGGGCGGTTGACGGCATCTCGCTTACGGTGCCGGCTGGGTACGTCTTCGGGTTCGTGGGCCCCAACGGCGCGGGTAAGACGACCACCCTGCGCATCATGGCGACGCTGGACGAGCCGGACAGCGGCGACATCCGCATCTGCGGACAGTCCATCTGCGACGACCCGCGCGAGGTCCGCCGCCGCATCGGCTTCATGCCGGACGCCCTGCCCGACATCGTGGACATCACCGCCCACGAGTACCTGGACTTCTTCGGCCGCGCGTATGGGCTCCGGGGGGCGGCGCTCGCGCGGCGCGTCGCGGAGGTCGAGGACTTCACAGGGCTGGGGCCCTTGCGCGAGAAGACGCTCCATGCCCTCTCTAAGGGCATGAAACAGCGCGTCTGTCTCGCCCGTGCACTCATCCATGACCCCGCCGTCCTGCTCATGGACGAGCCGGCCGCCGGGCTGGACCCGCGCGCGCGCATCGAGCTGAAGAACAGCGTGCGCCGCCTGGCCGAACAGGGCAAGACCCTCCTCATCAGTTCCCACATCCTGAGCGAGCTCGCGGAGATGTGCAACGGCGTGGTCATCATGGAGCAGGGGCGCCTGCTGAGCCAGGGGACCTTGGAGGCGGTCGCCACGGGGGCCCGCCCTGATTCCCCCGGGCGCGAGGTCTTCGTCGCCGCGCTGGAGGGGGGGGACGGGCAGCTCCGTGCATTACTGGAAGCCACGCCGGCCGTCCGCTCGTTCCAGAGGGGGGCGCTGGGGGGGGATGTCGTGCTTCAGGGGGGGGAGACCGAAGCGGCCGACCTGCTCCAGAAACTTGTCGGGGGGGGGGGGCGCGTGACCGACTTCCACCTGCGCAAATCCACGCTCGAAGATGTCTTCATGAACGTCACCAAGGGGGGCCTGAACGAATGAACGCCGTCTTGCTAAAAGAACTCCGCCAGAGTGTCCGTAACCGTTACGTCCTTGCGGCGTATGTGATTTTCGTCGTGGTGCTGCTGATCGTCGCGGGCGTGCAGACATCCCAGTTCGTCCGCACCTCGTGGTCCAACCCGCAGTCCATCTTCGATGCGGGCAAGACGCTCTTTCAGACGATCCACGCCATCTTCGCCGCGCTGTCCTTCCTGTTCATCCCGACATACGTCCTGAGCCGCATCACGCGCGAACACTGGGGGACGGACCTGGACCTGATGTACGTCACGCCCATGCCGCCCGCCTCGCTGCTCATCGGTAAATTCGGCTCGGCGATGGCGCTCGCGGGGCTCTTCCTGAGCGCCGCGCTGCCCTTCCTCGTGCTCTCCTACTTCATCGGCGGCATGGACGTGTTGAGCATCGTGATGACCGTCATCCTGACCCTGGAGATCGCCGCCGCCCTCACCCTCTACGCC
>WRML01000083.1 GCA_009777165.1 Kiritimatiellota bacterium | reverse complement strand
GGGGGTTGAAAGTTGTGGACGACCGAAAATGAAAAAAATTGTCATTAATCAGCCCCCCCAACGGGCCGACCCCCCCCTGCCCCGGGGGGGGGGGGGGGGGGACACCGCCCTCAGCATCATCACCCTCGAGGACCGTCGGACTACCGTTAGCCGTCGCACGTAACATCGCCACATCATCGAACAGGCTTGGCGGTTCGCCCGCGCTGTCCATTTTCTGTTTCTTCTGTTTCGACATAAAAATCCTTCTTACACAATCAAATGCGTGACCAGTTGGCAAATGGTTTGTTTCTCTTTCGGTTTGCTTTCGGCAATCATCAGGGTAATGGCGACAAGCGCGTTCTCGGCGATGCGACGTGTGCCGTCCTCGCGGAACATTAGACTGTTCTTTTCAAGGAACCAAAGGAAAAATGCGGCGGCGATACGCTTGTTGCCGTCCACGAACGAATGATTTTTGACGAGGAAATAGAGCAGGTGCGCCGCCTTCTCCTCTTTCGACGGGTAAACGTCGTTCCCTCCGAACGACTGCATGACGGCGGCAAGCGAACTTTTCAGGCTGCTGTCCTTCTCCCGCCCGAAAAGCTCCGACCCTCCGAACTTCTTACGCATCTGCCCGATGATTTTCAACGCCTCGTCATGGCTGATGCCGAGCGCAGGGGCAGTGACACACGCGACAGGGCGTATCCGCTGGTGGTCGTAATCGTCAAGGATGTCCAGTGCCTTTTCATAATCCGTCACGACCTGAATCATGGCTTTCGCCTGATCTGTCGTCAGGTCGTAATGCTCCAGCACATTCGCCACAAGACGGATGGACTGCCTCAGCTCCTTCAACCTCCGCTCATTGACAGTGTACCCCCTCAAAATATGCTCCCGCAACACCTGCGTCGCCCAGATGCGGAACTGCGTGCCACGCACCGAGTTGACCCGGTAGCCGACGGAGATAATCATGTCGAGATTGTAGTAAACGGTTGAATAAGCCCTGCCCCTAGGGGCTATATGTGCAAAATTTGCACATGTACTTTTTTCCTCTAACTCATTGATGTCAAAGATATTGCGGATATGCTTAGTGATGACACTGCGCTCAACATCAAACAATTCCGCCATTTGACGCTGGTTCAGCCAAAGGGTATCTTGCTCTAGACGGATACTCAGGTCAACCTTACCGTCTGCCGCCTGATACAACACCACCGCGCTGGCATTGTAGCCTGCGGGTGCTTCGCAAACAGTTAAGGTTCTTTTTGGAAATTTGTACATGATACAAAAAATACCATTTCCTGGCGGAAAAATCCAGCCCGAAATCAACAGTGCGGACATTGCCTCACGACATCGAGTCTTCGGTGATGACAAGCTTGTCCATGATGTACTTGCGGCGATCGGGGGTGTTGCTGCCCATGTAAAATTCGACGGTGTTCTGCAGGTTGTGGTCCTGCGTGCAGTCCACGGGGGTCAGGCGCATCTTTTTGCCGATGAATTCCTTGAACTCCTTGGCGTCGATCTCCCCGAGGCCTTTGAAGCGCGTGATCTCGGCGTTCTTGCCGCACCGTCCGATGGCGCTCACGCGGTCCTCCTCCGTGTAGCAGTAGTTCGTCTCTTTCTTGTTGCGGACGCGGAAGAGCGGCGTTTCAAGGATGTAGAGGTGCCCCTCGCGGATGACGCGGTCGAAAAACTTCACGAACAGCGTGATCATCAGGTTGCGGATGTGCAGCCCGTCCACGTCCGCGTCCGTCGCGAGGATGACCTTCTGGTAGCGGAGGCGGTCCACGGTCTCCTCGATGTCGAGGCTCTGCATCAGGTTATAAATCTCGACGTTCTTGTACAGCGCGTCGCGCTTCAGGTTGCAGACGTTGAGGGGCTTGCCTTTGAGCGTGAAGATCGCCTGGGTGTTCACGTCGCGCGAGCTGACGATGGAGCCGGCGGCGGACTGCCCCTCGGTGATGAAGATCATGGAGTCGAGGCCCGCGTTCTTCTGCTTGTTCAGGTGGTGCTTGCAGTCCTTCAACTGCGGGACGCGCACGGAGACGGCGCGGGATCGCTCGCGGGCGAGCTTCTTGACGCTGTTGAGCTCCGCCCGCAGCTTGCTGGTCTCCTCGATCTTGCTGATGAGCTTGCCGGCCTCGGCTGGCTCGCGGTGGAACATCTCCTCCACCACGCGCTTGACCTCCGCGACCAGCTCGGAGCGGATCTCCGTGTTGCCGAGCTTGTTCTTGGTCTGCGACTCGAAGACGGGGTCCTTGAGGCGGATGGCGATCGCGCCGATGATGCCCTCGCGCACGTCGTCGCCGTCGAACTTCTTCTTGCTGAACTCGTTGACCGCCTTCAGCAGCCCCTCCTTGAACGCCGACAGGTGCGTACCGCCGTCGTTCGTGAACTGCCCGTTGACGAACGAGTAATAATCCTCGCTGAAGCGGTTCGTGTGCGTGAAGACCAGCTCCAGCATCTTCGAGCGGTGGTGGAACGGCTGGTAGAGTTTCTCGAACTGCGCCTCGTCGTGGATCAGGTCGAGCAGCCCGTGCTCGGAGACGATCGCCCGGCCGTTGAGGTTGAGCGTGAGCTTCGCGTTCAGGTAGGCGAACATCTTCAGGCGGCGCTCCACATGCTCCTCGCGGAACTGGTACTTCTTGAAGATGCCCGGGTCCGGGACGAACCGCACGAACGTGCCGTCCTTCTCCGAGGCCTTGCACTTCCCGCGCTTGCGGGAGGCCAGCTTGCCGAAGTCGAAGAACGCCTCGGAGAACTCGCCCCCGCGGAACGCGCGCACCTCGAACGCCGTGGACAGCGCGTTCGCCGCCTTGGTGCCGACGCCGTTCATGCCGACCGAGAACTGGAACACGTCATCGTTGAACTTCGCGCCCGTGTTGATGATGGAGACGCAGTCCACGACCTTCCCGAGCGGGATGCCCCGCCCGTAGTCGCGCACGGACACCGCGCCGGAGTTGTAGTCCAGCGTGATGTCAATCTTGCGCCCGAAGCCCATCAGGAACTCGTCAACCGAATTGTCAATGACCTCCTTGAGCAGCACGTAGATGCCGTCCTCGTACTGGCTGCCGTCGCCCGTGCGCCCGATGTACATCCCGGGGCGCGCGCGGATATGCTCAAGCGCGGAGAGGGTCTGGATATGCTTGTCGTCGTAAGCGAGATTCATTCTGCAGCATTCGCCTCCGCGTCCGCGCGGCGGATGGAGCGGATGACCACCGGCTCGGACGGGACGTTCTGGTGCGGGCCAGAGAACCCGGTCGGCACCTTGGCGATCGCGTCCACGACGTCCATGCCCTCGACCACCTTCCCGAACACGCAATAGCCCCAGCCCTGGGCGGTCTTCGCCGTGAAGTCCAGATTACCGTTGTCCCGGTGGTTGATGAAGAACTGGCTTGTCGCGCTGTCCGGCACCATGGTCCGCGCCATGGCGAGCGTCCCGCGCGTATTGCTCAACCCGTTGTCCGCCTCATTCTTGACAGGCGCCTTCGTCGGCTTCTGGTCCATGCTCTTGGTGAACCCCCCGCCCTGGATCATGAATCCGTTAATCACGCGGTGAAAGATCGTCTCATCGTAAAACTTCCCGTCAACGTATGCGAGCAGATTGCTGACCGTCGCCGGCGCCTTGTCCGGATACAGTTCCGCCGTGATCTTGCCCATACTGGTATCAATAACAACTTTCATCTCAACTCCCTTATCCCCGTCGCCCTCGGCATAACCCGACGTCAACAGACCTAGCATCAAAAATACCACAATTGCGACAGTTTTCATCCTCATCCTCACTATCCGTTGAAAAAAGAATAGCATACGCTTTTCGGACGGGAAAATCCAGCCCAAAATGAAGCGGAAACGGAAAAAAGACGACTGCGCCGGAACATGGCAACAGGACGACTGGATGACACGACAAGATGACAGGATTACTCAGAATGAAAGTAACATTTGCCAGATATACATGGTACCGTTAGCGTCAACCATGTTCCAGAGGCGTTCGGCAAGCTCGGCGTTGCCTTGCACCTTGTCCAGCCCAAGGTCGTTCAGGTGTTCCTTCCACGTCACGCAGGTCCCGGCGGGGCGGCCCGTCGGGGCGGGGATGGCCGTTTGCGGGAGATTGGTGTCCGGGCGCACGCAGAGCGTCTCGAGCGGCGCGTCGGGGGTGTCGTACACGCCGAACGCGCGCGTGGCCTCGACCATGGCGCGCATGTTCTCGGGGCGGGTATCGTTCTGCATGATGGCACTCGCGTCCATGATGTAGCCGCCGTCGCGCCCGAGGATGTTGATGAGCCGCTTCACCTCCTCGCGTACCTGCTCGGGGGTACCGACCGCGAGGGTGACGTTGCTCACGCCGCCGCTGATGGCGAACTTGTCGTGCAGCTTGTCGTGGATGGTCTGCGGGTCGCCGCGGTCAATGTGATAGACGATGCTGCGCTCGGGCAGCTTGCGGAACGCATCGAGGTGCGCGTCCCAGTTACCCTCGGCGTAGAACATGGTTTGATGGCCGCCGCGCCACAGCTCCTCGATGATGGGGCGAACGGTGGGCCAATAGACGTTACTGAACTGGTCGGGCGTGACGAACGGCACACCGCCTCGGTGCATCCAGTAACCGATGGGCAGTTGCGACGACGGGTCGGCCGTCGCGGACGCGACCCAGTGCAGGTGCGGCATGAGCGCCTCACAAGCCTTCATGACTTTGTCGGGGCGCTCGAACAGATCCATGGTCAGGCCGATGTAGCCGCGCAGCTTGTCCGCGATGATGTCGAGGGGGGCCTTGAAGATGCCGCAGATGGCGCCGGGGGTCTCGGCCTCGTTCGTCAGGCGGGCGCAATGCGGGCCGTAGGCGTTGAAGTACTGCACCATCGCCATGGCGGAGGAGACGAGCGCGACGTTGTTCCGGAACGTGGAGGGCTCCCCGGCGGCGGCGATGCGGCGCGTGGCGCGCGGGAACCAGACCTCGTAGAGGAACGCCGTGGGGTCGGCGATGAGGCGGTCGTACTCGTCCTCGCGCATGAACGCCTTGTCCTCCGGCGGCTCCAGGTACTGGAAGCCCCGGTCCGACGGGACGTTCACGCCCGGCACGCCGTAGTAGCGCGCGCCCGCCGCGTCCGTGATGCCCGTCCAGACGTAGACCATGCTCGCCGGGACCGCGTCCCAGTCGTAATCCTTGCAGCAGCGGATCATCGCCTCGAACGCATCGGGGTAATTCTGCGTGAGCTGCTGACAATCGAAACCCGCGTGCCGCCCGGTGAACTCCGCCGCGAACGGGCGTATCGGAATCATGTCCGGCTTACGGTTGTTGAGTGCCGTAACAAAACGGCGCAAGCGTTGCTGAAAACGAGATTCTGCCATAACCGTCTCTCCTCCTCGTGAGCCACAGTCGAAATCGTATCAACTGTTTTGAAGACAGTTTAGCAGATGGGGCGTAGGAAGTCTTGCAAAAAACATCCGTTTTTTTTGCCGCGCTTTTTTTTGCCGCGTAAAATAAAAAAAAGAAAAAAAGTTTGGGTTCCGGGGAAGTTGTTTTAGGGTTTAGAAATTAGGAATTAGGAATTAGAAATTAGAAATTAGAAATTAGGAATTAGAAATGGGGAGTGGGGGTGTTTTCCCTGTGTCTCTTGGGTCTCCTGCGTCCCCTAACTCCTACTTCCTAATTCCTAATTCCTAATTTCTAATTCCTAATTTCTAATTCCACAACAGACACAATGGAATGAACAATGGACACGATTGCCTCTTGTATCCTTTGTGTCTATTGTGAAAACCAGTGTGTCCATTGTGGTGAAGAATGGAATGGTTTTCAACTGAATTAACGATACGCGACGGCGCGTTCGGTTTTCCTTTACCCCCTACATAACCGGGAGTCCCCAAGAGGCGAGCTGGGCGGCGATAAAGGCGACGCTGTGTTCGTGTGTTTTCTTTGCACCAAGTTGGGGGGGCAGGACAGGACCGCAGGCGAAACGGACAGGCCGCGCAGGGTCAACAGGCCCGAAGTCGCGTATCCATTTACCCGTCCCAAGGAAATCGGTCTGCACGGCAATCGGCACGAGCGGCACGTTGGTGCGCGCGGCAAGTTTCGCGCCGAGGGAATTGAACCCTTTGTTCGCAAACACGGATTGGCGCGTGCCCTGCGGGAAAATCAGCACGGATAACCCATTGGAAAGGCGGACCGCACCTTGTTCCAACACGGTCTTCAAATCGTCACGCGCGTTTTTGCGGGTCACGGCGATGCAGCCGACCGCATCCGCCGCCTTACCGACAATCGGGATGTCCGCCAGGCTTTTCTTCAGGATAATCGAGAGTTTCCCGAAGGTGATTAGAAGCGCGGGAAAGACCATGGTCTCAAACGTGCTCATGTGGTTTGCGACGTAAACGACGGGTCCCTCGTGCGCGGCGCGTTGCTCGAAACCGGAAATCGTGACGATGGAGCCGATGCCTTCCGCAAAGTTGATGGATGCCATACTGGCGGTTGCCCATTTTTCGTAGTCGAACCGGCCGCGCAGGTTCCACCAACTGCATCGCCCGATGATGTTGAAGGCAATCACTTTCGCGCAACGGATGTTGTGGAACGTGCTCCTCCGCGCGGGGCGTTTAGGCCGCGCCTCGGGCGGGGTCTCGTAATACCCTGTCATGCGGAGGGCGGCTTGGAGCGTTCTGTAGTCGGTCTTAATCATTTTCCCCCGATGCGACGCGATGTTCAAAAACGAGACATTTCTCCTTCACTCCCTCGGGTCGGTATCGGGCTGGTAGCCGTCGGTGTCGCTGCCTGGGTCGGTCCGGTCGTTGAAGCGGGTAATCTGATCCTCAAAATTGAGGCGGACTTCGCCTGTGGGGCCGTTGCGGTGCTTGGCGACGTCCACAATCGCAAGGGTTAAATCGCCGCTCTCTTCGTCGCCGGAAATCCGGCAGGGGCGGCGGAGGAGGAGTACCACGTCGGCATCTTGCTCAATCGCGCCGGAATCGCGAAGATCGGAGAGCCGAGGCTTCTCGGATCTGTCGCTGCGTTTCTCGTTGGCACGGCTGAGTTGGCTCAGCACCATGACCGGCACATTCAACTCTTTCGCCATGGCTTTGAGTTGCCCGGAAATCTGCGAGGTCTCAATCTGCCGCCCCTGTTTGGCGTACTCGCGGCAGTTGCAGAGCTGGAGATAATCAACGACGACAAGCTCAATGTCATGGCGTTTCTTGAGGCGGCGGGCACGCGCCCTCATGTCCATCACGTCGAGACCGCCGGAGTCGTCCACAAAAAGAGACGCCTTGGTCAGTTCGGATGCGGCCTTGACGAGTTTCGGGTGGTGTGAGCCCCGGCTGATCATGCCTTGGTCAATCTGAAACCCCGACACCCCTGCGCGGCCGCAGAGCATCCGCATCGCGAGAGACTCGGTTGACATTTCGAGCGAGAAGACCGCGACACTATGCGGCCGGCTGTGGTCGCCCTTCATCGGGCGATCGTAGATGTCGCGTCCCAATGCGACACACTCGGCGATGTTCATGGCCAGCGAGGTCTTGCCCATGGACGGACGCGCCGCCAGCACAATCATCTCGCCATTGCGCAACCCTTTGAGTTTCTTGTCGAGGTTGGAGAACCCTGTCGGAAGCCCAGCAATCGCGCCGGCACCCAGATTGAGCAACCGATCAATGTGTCCCAACGTGTTGCCGATCGCTTGCGGCCACGACAGCAACGAGGCGTTGTTGTTCTCCGAGATGCTGAGGAACGCCTGCTCGACCTCGCCGAGGATGATGTCAGCGTTGAGGGTCTCGTCATAGCACCGTTTCTCCGCATCGCGCGAACAGGCGATGACCCTGCGGAGCAGGAATTTTTGGCGCAGGATGCCGATGTAGTATTCCGCGTGTGCGGAGGTCGGCGTGCCGTCAATCAGCGATTGGATGGTTACCGCGCCGCCGACGGCCTCCAGCCGCTCCAGCGCCTTCAGGCGGTCGAGCAGCATCAGCGCATCAACCGCAACTCCGG
>WRML01000082.1 GCA_009777165.1 Kiritimatiellota bacterium | reverse complement strand
CGCGCGCGCGAACTGCTCTGGCGTCACGCCCATCATGGAGGCGTAACCCCCCCCGGGCTGAGGGTCGAACGTGAAACTCGCGAGACAGGTCAGGGACGTGTTCTCCCGTACCGCGCGGATGCCGACGCAGCACTCCTCAATCGCGGTCATGGTCTCGACGATGACCGCGTCCGCCCCCCCCTCCGCGAACGCCAACGCCTGTGCCTTGAACGCCGCGTAAAACGCCTCCTCGGTCTCATCACCGTAAGGTTCCATGAACGCTCCGGTCGGGCCCATGCTCGCCATGACGTACTGGTCGGTGCCGGCGACCTCGCGTGCCAACGCCACCCCCGCGCGGTTGATTTCCTGCACACGATCCGCCAGCCCGTAATGCGCCAGCTTATAGCGGCTGCCGCCGAACGTGTTGGTCTCGACGATGCCGCTGCCCGCGTCACGGTATGCCTGATAGACCGCGCGCACACGGTCGGGGTACGTCACGTTCCACAGCTCCGGGCACTCGCCTGGTTGAAGCCCCAGGCCATGCAACTGGGTTCCCATGCCGCCGTCGCAAATCAGCGGCGTTTCTTTCACATACGCTTCAAGCCGAATCATCGTCTCACCTTTCTCAGATTTGCCTTTGCCAGTTGGGCAGTCAACAGGACCGCCCTAAATTCGTCACGTTGTTCGGAAGACAGTGTCATGGCCATCTCGTTCTGCAAATGGGCGGGCTGAATCCGCATCATCAGCCGGTCAACCTCCTCGACTGTCATGTCGGTGATCAGCCCGACCGACGCGCCGAAGCGGATTGCCGACAGCAGTTCCCCTGCCTCGCCCGAAGGCATCAGAAGCGCGTTCTTCAGCAGGCAGAGCGCGCGCGTCAGCGCGTCCTCGACCGCCAGCGGCGATTCGGAAATGACACGCGCCCGCGCGTTGCGCTCCTGCCGGACCAGCTCCTCGCAGATTCGCTTGGTGCGCGTGATGATGGCGTTCTCGTCCATGCCCAGCGTGTCCATGTTTGAGACCTGGAACATATTCCCTGACGACTCCGACCCCTCGCCGTAAATGCCGCGCACCAGCAGGCGCATCCGCTCCAGCCCGCGGATGGTCGCGTCGAGGTCCCCTGTCATGCGCAGGCCGATCAGGTGGAACATCACGCTCACGCGCATCCCTGTCCCCAGGTTGCTCGGGCATGCCGTCAGGTACCCCCAGCGCGGCGACCACGCATACTCCAGCCTCCCGTCGAGCTGGGTGTCGAACGCGTCTGCCCTGCGCCATGCGGTCTCGATATCCATGCATGCCGCAAAACCCTGTATGCGGAGGTGATCCTCCTCATTAATCATGGCGGAGACGGCATTATCCTTCGACACCATAATCCCCGCGCCCGACTCACGCTCCATGAGCTCTTTGCTGATGAGCCGCTCCTCGAACACCAGCAGGCGCTCCTCTTCCGAGAACGTGTCGAGAGAGGAAAGGGTGAACTCTGGCATTTCCGCCTGGGCGGCGCCCATGATTTTTTTCAGCACCACGGCGCGTTGCGGTCCGGTCGCGCGGTCAGGGAAGACATGCCTGCTCAGGTTACGCGCCAAACGGACGCGGCAGCCCATCGCGATGTCATCGCCGGGGATGCGCCTGACGGAGAGCCGTCTCGGCTTTGTGTTAGAGGGCCACGTCATCGCCCCCCCCGCGTCTCGGTTGTTTGCCCACGTGCTGCGTGTGGCGGTGCATGTCGGCGACCACGCCGTCGAGTTCCTTTGCGAACGCCACATAGCACATCGCGCAGCCGAGCCGAGACGTCTTGCGGTACTCTGAGCGCGTGATGCCGCAGTGCCGGCACACGGACTCCTCGGACGGCGACGGGTGGTTCATGATCTCGATCGCCGCATCAATCATCATGCCCACCAATTCCGGCAGGACTTCCGCCCCTGTCGTTGCCGCAGTTTTCTTTTTCAGCACTTTTTTCGTGGTAATGGCAGGGTACCCCTCCCGCGCACAGCGGGAACACACATAGAGTTCCTGTTCTTTCCCTCCCACCTCTTTCCGGATGGCCTTCTCGGCATCCGCGCTCTGGCAAATCTCGCACTTCATCTGAAACCCCTAACGATCGGAACAGGAAACGGCAATACCCCCCTTTTCCGGTGCCTACAAAGACCCCGAACGAATCCACTCTGCGCGTGGCGTGGCTGTGCTAGCGGCTATTTCTTGTCATGGAGCTGGTCGCCCGCGACACCGCCCACGGCACCGCCGATCAGCCCGCCGATCACCGCTCCGGTGCCACGGTTACCGCTGCCCGCAGCGGCCGCGCCGATGGCCGCGCCACCTGCCGCGCCGACGCCCGCGCCGACCGCCGCACCCTCATGGCCCTTCATTGATTCGCAACCACTCAGCAACATTGCAACAACCGTTGCACCGACGAATACCATTCCGAATTTTTTCATAATGGAAATAACGTATCACAAACGGGGCGGGAAGGGAAGCGAAAAATTCGAATGCCCTAAAGTGCGCTAAATTGTTGCGCTGTCCCGTCAGATCATCTACCATTGAAACCCACATGACAGAAAGGAATCACAGCATGCGGAATATGGCGTTTTCAACGGCACTACTCATCACAACACTCTCAGGGGCCCCCCTCTTGGGGTTCGACCTTGAGACGCTCCCGGGCAAGCCCGAACCCGTCTTCGGGGAGTTGTCCGCCGGGAACCTCCGCACCAGCGGGAATACGGACCGCACGACGTTTGCGGTGGTCAGCGTTAAGTGGCAGTTGTTTAGGGACGCGATGCAGGTCAAGACGCTGCGCACGGACCCGGCATGGGGCGCGCAGATTTTGTCGGGCGCCAGCAAAGTACCAGTGGCAAAAGGCGACACGCTCTTTATCTCGTTCATGGTGCGTTGCCCGAGGGCGGAGACCGAGAGCGGTTGCGGCAGCCTTCAGGTGTTCCTCCAGAATGCGAAGACGTATGAGTCGTTCGTCTCCGCGAGCGCGGCGCCGGGACAGGAGTGGCGGCCGCTCCACCTCCGCTACACCGTGCCGTGGGATTGCCAGCCGGGGTACTTTGAGATCGCCATCCACCTGGGCCACGCCGATCAGACGATCGAGATCGCGGACGTCATTGCCGTGAACTTGGGCCCGGGCATTGACGTGTCGGCACTCCCCTACAACCGCATCACCTACGAGGGCCGCGCGCCCGACGCCCCCTGGCGCAAGGGCGCGGCGGATCGCATCGAGGAGCTCCGCAAGGGGGGGGCCACGGTGCGCCTGACGACGCCCGAGGGGGGTCCCCTCACGAACGTCAAGGTGCGCGCCCGCCTCACCCGCCACCGCTACCAGTTCGGCACGTTCCTCGACGACGGCGACACCCTCTTGCGCGAGTCCCCCGACGGCAGGAAATATCGCGAGACTGTCTGCCAGCTTTTCAACCGCGTCACCTGCCCCCTCTACTGGTCGGACGGCTGGGGGTGGGAGAACCCCGAGCGCCGCATGGTTTATCTCGCGATGGCGCAGTGGGCCAAGAGCAACGGCTTTCACACGCGCGGGCACTGCCTCGTGTGGCCGGGGTGGAAGTGGATGCCCAAGCGCATCGAGGCGCTCAAGGACGACCCGGCCGCGCTGAAGTCCGCCATTGACGCCCACCTCACGGAGGTCGCCACGCTCATGCGCCCCATCCGTTTCGACACCTACGACGTCGTCAACGAGCCGCGCGTCAACCACGTCGTGCAAGACATCCTCGGCCAGCAGGAGATGGCCAACTGGTTCAAGCTCGTCCACGCGATTGACCCCCGCCCCGCGCTCTGCCTCAACGAGTATAACATCATCGCGGGGGGGGGCAACACCGACGCGGAGATCGAGACCTACATCAAGCAGATCCGCACCTTGCTCGACCTGGGGGCCCCCCTCGGGGTCATCGGCGTGCAATGCCACATCGGCGAGAACCTCACCCCCCCCGAGAAAATCATCGCCATCCTCGACCGCCTCGCCACCCTCAAGCTCCCCATCCACGCCACCGAGTTCGACATCGCCACCGACGACTGGGAGACGCAGGGCGACTACCTGCGCGACTTCCTCACCGCGTTCTTCTCCCACCCCGCCACCGAGTCCATCACGCAGTGGGGCTTCTGGGAGAAGGCGCACTGGATCCCCCGCGCCGCGCTCTTCACCAAGGACTGGCGGATTAAGCCCGCTGGGCAAGCCTACATGGATCTCGTCAACGGCGAGTGGCGGACTGACGCGCAGGGCAAGACCGACGACCAAGGTTACTTCCGCACGCGCGGCTTCTACGGCGATTACGAGGTCACGCTAACCTTCCCTGACGGTCGCACCGTCACCCGCCCCCTTTCCCACAAACGCGACGGTACCGCCGCCACATGGCAGTTCGGCGAGAAGGACGGGAAATGAAGGAGGCGTGAGACGTTAGGAATTCGGCGTGAGGGATTTCACTAACGCCTGTCGCGCCAAACACATCACATGCCACACCGCAAGGTAGGCGTCCGCCACATGCGAGGCCAACGTGTTCGTAAAGTGCCCCACGGTGACAGACGTGGTACAGACAACCCACAGGCCGATGCCCAGGATGTTCAGCAGGTAGATCAGCACATACGAGAAGAGCCGGCCGTGCTCCTGGATGTCGGGCTGGCGCACCGTGAGGCTCTGCAGCGTGAACGTGAAATGGAACGACCACGTGAATCCCACGAGGAACAGCCATACGGCGGCGTAAGGGTTCAGGTCGAAAAAGAATCCCAGCAGCACGCGGATCACAATCAGCACGATGGTGTAGAACGGGAAGAAGTACGGCGCGAGCGTGATCAGCACGTTGCTCTTCGTCACGCGCACGCTCCCGCCTTTCGCGGACACGCGCAGGTTCTTCGCTCGCCCCCCGAACAGCATCGCCCACAGCGCGTGGGTCAGCTCATGCCCGAGGATGTAGACGCGGATCGGTTGCGGCAGCACAAACCAGCACAGCAGCCAGACGAAATATCCCGCCAGCAGACACGCCAGCTCAATGTAGCGGCCGTGGGCATTCCGCAGGACATCCGCAATCGCGAGCGTGACCGCCGCGCACAGCGGCAGGAGCAAAATGCCGGAGAGAAATTTCAGGAAGCGGGTCATCTTTTTTAAGACTCGATTGCAATCGAATGCCGTCGAATGCAATCGAATGCAATCGGAGCATTCATCAAAACAACTCCTGCTGTTGGTAGTCCCCTTTCGGCGGAGGGGCGGGGGGTGGCGTAATGCGCGGCGGCGTCCCCCCGCCGAGCAACGCCTCCAGCGCGGCCTCGTCAATGATTTCCGTCCCGAGGCCCTTGGCCTTGTTGAGCTTCGAGCCGCCCGCGTCGGGCCCGGCGACGAGGTAGCGCGTCGCCTTGGAGACCGTGTCCTGCCCCCCCCCCCCCGCGGCCGCGATGCGCTCCGCGAAAACCGTGCGCGGCTGCGAGAGGGTCCCCGTCAGCACGAATGTCATGCCCGCGAGCGGCGCGTCCGTCGCGACGGCCCGCCTCTCGGGTGAGCGCGGGTTGATGCCCAGCTCCCCCATACGGGTGGTCCACGCCTTGCCGTAGTCCGAGGCGAAGAACTCGAGCGTCGCCTTTGCAGCCTCGACCTTGATGTCAACGATGTACTCCGGCGGCAGGGAGGTCCCGGGCTTCTTCCGCGCAAGCCCCGCCCCGACGAAGCCGTCGCCGATGACGCCGATCTCGCCGCAGATGCGCAGGTACTGCTCATGGCGCGTCTGGCGTTCCTCGTCCGTGTGTGACGGGCGATTCCGCGAGCGCGGGTTGACAAGCTCCGCCTCTTTCTCCAGCGCGTCGAGGCGGACGACCTGCCGCAGGAGGGGGGAGTCCGCCAGCGCGGAATAATCGGCGTGGGCGAGCGCGATGTTCTCCGCGACGGTCACGCCGACGTTCGGGATGCCCGTCGCGAACAGCCAGCGGTCGAGGGTCAGGGCGCGGGCCGCCTCCAGCGCGTCCGCGACGGTCTGCGCGTTCTTGCCGAACTTGCGCAGGCCCGTCTCCGCGTCGCCCGTCATCATCGTCTCCAGTTGCGGCACGGTGAGCGCGTAGAGGTCGAGCGGCGTACGCACCTTGCCCTGCGCGACGAGGGCCTCCGCGATGGCCTCGCCCAGCGCGCGGATGTCGAGCGCGTTGCGCGAGGCGAAATGCTCCAGGCGGTTGACGAGCTGCGCGGGGCAGGCGGGGTTGACGCATCGGTGCGCCACCTCGCCCTCGAGCCGCGTGACGCCGCCGCCGCAGACGGGACAGGCCGCGGGCATGACGAACACCCGCTCCCCCCCCGTGCGCCGGTCCGCGGCGACGCTCTCGATAGCCGGGATCACGTCGCCCGCCTTCACGACCCAGACCGCATCCCCGATGCGGATGTCCTTGCGCGCGATCTCGTCCGCGTTGTGCAGCGTGGCGCGCGCGATCTCCGACCCGGCCAGCAGCACGGGCTCCAGCTCCGCCACGGGGGTCAGCACCCCCGTGCGCCCGACCTGCACCGTGACCTCGCGGATGCGCGTGAGGGCGCGTTCCGGCTCGTACTTGAACGCCCGCGCCCAGCGCGGCGACTTCGCCGTCGAGCCGAGGCGGTCGTAGAGGTCGCGGCGGTTCACCTTGATGACCGCGCCGTCCATCTCGAACGGGAAGCTGTGGCGGAGGGCCTCCAGCTCGTCAACCGCCGCCATCACCGCCCGGATGTCCACGCAGAGCCGCTGCCAGGGGGGGGTCTTGAAGCCCCAGTCCGCCAGCCGCTGCAGCAGGCCCCCGTGGGTGGGGAAGTCCACGCCCCGGGCCGCGCCCGTCGCGTAGAGGACCGCCTCCAGCGGGCGCGTCGCGACCTCGCGGGGGTCCAGTTGCTTCAGCGACCCGGCCGTCGCGTTGCGCGGGTTCATGAACGGCTCGCGGCCGGCCTCCTCCTCGCGGCGGTTGAGCGCGGCGAACCCGGCGCGGGTCATGTAGACCTCCCCCCGGACCTCCACGACCTCCGGGGGGGGCCCCCCCGCGAGCGAGAGGGGGATGGAGCGGATGGTCCTGACGTTCGCGGTGATGTCGTCGCCGACCTCGCCGTTGCCGCGCGTGGCGGCGCGGGTCAGGAGGCCCCCCTCGTAGAGGAGCGAGAACGCCACGCCGTCCACCTTCGGCTCGACGACATAGTCCCACACCTCCTCCGGCAACTGCTTGCGGACGAACGTGTCGAATTCGAGGAGTCCCCCCTTGGCGTGGACCTTGTCGAGGCTCATCATGGGGGGTGCGTGGCGCACCTGCCGGAAGGCGGCGAGGGGGCCCCCCCCCACACGCTGGGTGGGCGAGTCGGGCGCGGCCCACTCGGGATGCTCGCGCTCCAGGGCCTCCAGCTCGCGGTAGAGCGCGTCATAATCCGCGTCGCCGATCTCCGGCCGCGCCTCGACGTAGTAGAGGCGGTCGTGCCGATTAATCTCGTTTCGCAAAAACTCTAAGCGGTTGAACATGGTCGGTATATTATAGTGTATGTCACAGCCGATTGGGAGCAAAATTTTCAGTTGCGTTCCAAGGGGGGGGTGGGATATACTGCTTGCCATCTATGAGGATTTCAGGCGGAGAATGGTGTGGACGCAAGCTGAAGGCGCCGGCCGGCGACACGGTCAGGCCGACACAGGACCGTGTGCGCGAGGCACTGTTCGCGATGCTCGTGAGCGTGGTGCCGGGGGCGGCGTTCCTGGACCTGTACGCGGGTTCGGGGATTGTCGGGATGGAGGCCCTCAGCAGGGGGGCCCGGCGTGCGACGTGGGTCGAGAAGAACCCCCGCCATGTGGCGCTGCTCAAGGCGAACCTCGAGACCCTCGCGCCGGAGGCCCCCTGTAAGGTGACGTGCATGGAGGTGGAGCGCTGGGTGAAGAACGGGGGGGAAGTTCTAAAGTGCGAGAGTTCTAAAGTTCTAAAGTTGGGATGCGCTTCGGGGGGGGGGGCTTCCCCATTGGGTTTTGGGGCCCCCCCTCCCAAACCGGC
>WRML01000081.1 GCA_009777165.1 Kiritimatiellota bacterium | reverse complement strand
GGACATGGGGGGGGGGGCGTTTTTCTGCCGAGAGACACATCCCTAACGGGATGTTGTTGCGGTACGCTTTTTAACCACAATAGACACAATGGAATGCACAATGGACACGATTGCCTCTTGTATCCTTTGTGTCTATTGTGAAAACCATTGTGTCCATTGTGGTTATAGTCAAATCACATTAAAAGTGATTTAGCTATACTTCTGACATCTGATCTCTGACCTCTGACACCCTGTCGTCACATAGAGGCTACATTAGGACAGGGCCTCTTCGAGTGCGAGGGAATCGCGCTCCCATTCCTCGGTGTGGACGCTGATCTGGTCCTGAACATATTTGAGGCGGCGGTTGGTGTCGGCAAAATTCGTGTCGGGGGGGGGATTGAACAGCACGGCGGATAACGTCTCCAGCTCGGCCTCCAGCTCGGTGATGCGGTTCTCGGCCTTGGCGATGCGGTCGCGCAGGGCCTTGACCTTGGGTTGGCGTTTGTCGCGCTCCTGCGCACGGGCACGGCGCAAATCCTTTGGGGAAGTTCTAACGTTCTGAAGTTCTGAAGTTCTAAAGTTACCCTGTTCTTTTGCCGCGCTTTGCGCGGCGGTTCCCGAAGAAACTTTAGAACTCTCGAACTTTAGAACTTTAGAACTGTCTTTAGAACTTTTCTCCAGGTAGTAGTCGTATCCCCCGGGGAAGGTGCGGACACCGGAGGGGGTGATCTCGATGATGGAGGTGACGGTATTGCGCACAAACTCGATGTCGTGGCTGACAAGGCAGACGGTTCCGTCGTAGGTGCGGATGGCGGATTCGAGGGCGGTGCGTCCTTCGAGGTCGAGGTGGGTGGTTGGCTCGTCGAGGAGCATGAGGCTGGGGGGGGCGAGGAAGAGGCGCAGGAAGGCGAGACGGATTTTCGCGCCGCCGCTCAGGCCCCCGGCTGGCTTGGTGATGTCGTCGGCGGAGAATCCGAAGGCCCCCAGCTGGGTGCGGAGGTCTTTCTCGGTGGCGCCGGGCCGGGCGCGCTTGGCGCACTCGAAGACGGAGACGTCGGGGGGGATGGTCTCGGAGAATTCTTGGGAGAGGTACCCGGGGATGACCTTGTGCCCGAGGGTGCAGGTGCCGGAGGTGGGGGGGCGGGCGCCGGCCATGATGCGCAGGAGGGTGGTCTTGCCCATGCCGTTGAAGCCGACGATGGCGACCTTCTCGCCGCGCGCGATGGCGAGGCTGACGTTGCTGAGGACGTTTCGGGTGCCGTCGTAGGAGAAGCTCACGTCGGTGAGCCGCACGGTCTCGGCGCCCGCGTGGGGGGCCGGGGCGAGGCGCAGGTACGCGGCGGCGCGGCTGCGCTTGGGCAGGACGATGGCGGCCTCGTCGATTTTCTCGATCATCTTCATGCGGCTCTGCGCCTGTGAGGCTTTCGTGGCCTGGGCCTTGAAGCGTTCGACGAAGCGTTCGAGCTGGTCGCGGCGGCGGTCCTGGTTCTCTTTGGCGGCGAGGAGGTTGGCGTAGCGGATGTCGCGCTCGCGGAGGTAGAAGTCGAGGTTGCCGTTGTAGCGCGTGGCGGTGTTGGCGTCCACCTCGACGGTGATGTCGGTGAGGGTGCGGAGGAGGTAGCGGTCGTGGGAGATGAGCATGAGGGTGCCGTCGTAGCCTTTGAGGAAGCGCTGGAGCCATTCGACGGCGGGGAGGTCGAGGTAGTTGGATGGCTCGTCGAGCAAGAGAAGGTCGGGGTGGGAGGCAAGCACGCGGGAAAGCTCCGCGCGCATCTGCCACCCCCCGCTGAAGCTCGCGAAGGGCTTGCCGAACGCCTCGGCGGAAAAGCCGAGGCCCCCCAGGGAGGCCTTGACGCGGGACTCGATCTCGTACCCCCCCGCATGCTCGAACTCGGTCTGCACGTCGCCGAGGCGTTTGAGGAGGCGGGCGCGTTCGGGACCGTCCTGCGTGTCGGGGAGGGCGTGCTCGATCACGTGGATCTCGTGCTCCATCTCGGCGAGGCCGGGGATGCCGCGCAGGGCGTATTCGAGCAGGGTCTCGTCCGGGGAGCTGGCCTGCAGGTGCTGGCGGATGTGGCCGATGCGGGGGGCCTCCTCGATGTTGACGTCGCCGCCGTCGGCATACGCCTCGTTGAGGATGAGGCGGAAGAGGGTGGACTTGCCGGAGCCGTTGGGGCCGGTGATGCCGACCCGCTCGCCTTTGTTGACGCGGAAACTGACATCCTGCAGAACAACCTGCGTGCCGTAGCGGACGCTGATGTTGCGGAACTCAATCATACGGAAAATGCCCAATGTCCACGTGAAGCAATGACCTGAAAAATTTCTCACACAAAGGCACAAAGGCCACAAAGGAAATGCACATATAACCTTTGTGACCTTTGTGCCTTTGTGTGAGCAAAAAAAGGTTCCATCAGAAGTTCGGGGGGGGCTGCACGGCGGGGGGCTGCTGCGGCGGCTGCATCATCATGGGCATCATCCGGGTCGTGAAGAAGGAGAAGATGAGCTCCTGCAAGACGGCCTGTCCGTTCGTCGCAACTTTGATTATCGAAGCGACCTCGTTCGCAGGGATGCGGACCGTGGCGATGGTCGTGTTGTCGGGGGTGCGCGAGGCCCAGAACTGGATCGCGTCGGTCTTCGCCGCGAAGAGGTTCAGGTGCTCCGGCTTCACGTTCGGCAGCATGGAAATGAGTTGCCGCAGGAGGGGGGTGAGGTTCACTTCGCCCGCTTGCAGCAGGGGCTTGGCCGTGGGGTCGGCGGCGAGCTTTTTGTCGAGCGTGACGGTAGGCGCGGGGAAGGGGATGGCCGGCAGCCAGTCGTCCGTCGCGTCCGCAGGGCCGATGGCCGAGAGGAAATAGTTGTCCTTCACCGTACATTCCATCACGATGCCTTTCGTGAGCGTCGAGAGGAGCGCCATGACGGGGGCGACGGCAGGGTTTCCGCCGGGGGCGAACATTGCGGGGTCGATGCCTTGGGCCTGACGCATGAGCGTGGCGGGGTCAATCACCAGCGAATAGCGTTCGATGGTCTGTTGCCCGATCTCGCGGCTGGACTCTTTTTTGAACCCCGCCGCTTCGTTTTGGTCAAGCGCCTTGATGATCTCCTTGACGGCGGCGGCGTCTTTCACGGGGTTGACGTCAATCAGGCGGAACGCTTTTTTGTCCGCTGTCGGCACGAGGTAGCGAATGAGGTCGCTGGTGATCGCCTGTTCAAGTTTCACCTGAGTCGGGTCAAGGGGGATGGGCTGTTTAAAATAGGTCTCGACAATCTTCGCGGCGTCCGCCTGCATGGACTGCTGGCCGACATAACCGAAAAGCGCGTTCTCCGGGAGCCCGTTCCACAGGACGGCATCCGGCGGCTTCACCGCGTTCGCCAGGGTCGCCAGCACAGACCCCTCTTTGAAGCGCAGGCCGTAGGTCAGCGTGAGTGCCTGTGCGTTCGGGGTGAGGGCGAAGGAGAAATACTCGATGTCGTTCATTAGCGCGACGGCAAAGTTCCCCCCCCCGCCGCGCATGGGGAAGTCCTCCATGATCCCCGCCATCTGCTTCACGTTGATGCATGCCTTGATCGTCTGGTTGCCGGCGACGGGCAGGAAGGCATCGAGCTTCTGCTGTTTCTGGAACCAGTCGAGTGCTTCCTTGGAGGTCGCCACCAGCGCCTTGCCGTTCTCGGCGGCGGCGAGCAACAGGTTCTCGGGGAGATTACGAACAGGATCGGTTAACGTGACGACATTCCCGGCGTCGCGGCGTGTGCCGTACAACTTCGCCAGCTGGTCCTGCAGGACCTTTATCTCCCCCGGCAGTGTGAAGCTCAAGACCGCCTCAGGCTCACCCCCATCGCTCAAGGGGTCTTCGGTGTCCTCCAAAAGAAAGACACGGATGGTGTCCTTGAGCGAGATGGCGGTGGCGGGTGATGCGATCGGAAGCGTATTCTCAAAGAACAGCGAAACGAGGTTCGGGATGCCTTCCTCCGGCAACGGGATTTCCGCCGCTTTTGCGAAGGTTTCGATGCCTGTCTGCAACCCTTGGAGGCTGCTCACCTCAATCGTGCCGAACCACGCGGTTTCGGCGAAGAGCGAACATGCGCTCAGTAGTGTGCAGGAGGAATAAGTCAGTAGTTTCTTCATAGGATCCTTTCGTATGGATTGTGAGTGTTTATGGGTTAGTTGAGAATGGGCCTGCGCACTGGGCGCGGGGTGTGGAACATCATGACGGTCGTCTTGAGGGTTTCGAGAAGTTCCGGGTCGGTCACGGGCTGGGGGACATCAATGGCCTTGTGCTGGATCTTCGCCGACACATACATCATGGCGGTCTCGTTCGTGTCGACCTTCTCTGGGGAAAACTTATGCTTGACGAAAAGCCCGTTGTTGACGAGCACCTGGAAAACGCGGTTGGCATCTTCTTCCGGGATCGTGAAACGGTGTACGCGGATATCCCCCCAGTTGCCGCCCTTGGGGTCACTGGCAAAGGAGTTGCTGACCAGCGCACTGGCCCCCTCCCGGACAACAACCATGCCGTCACCAGCGATGCGCAGGTTCACATGAAGTCCTGTCAAGCGTCCCGTCGTGTAATACTGGCGGATGGTGACCACATTCAGCCCCGACGGCTTCACAGTGAAATAAGGGTTCTCCCAATGGTGCAGACACCCCGCGAGAAACATCGAGGGCAGAAACAAAATGATGTGACCCAATTTTCGCATTTGGTATATGATGCAACAATTCCCCCCAAATGGGCAAGCAGGAAATACGGTTTTTCTGAAAAAGTTTTGGGAACGCTAATCCTGTGGTATTCCCCACTACAACACAGGCATGACAACAATACCGCACGCGACAGTCCTGATGTTTGAACAGACTCTGGCAAATTGCTGGCAACCAGCGCAAAGGTTAGGGTTATACACGTTTTCATTCTTATCGTCGTCTTTCTTTTTCAGCCAACCATGGCTCACACCAGTTTTTATGCTGGCATCCCGGGTTCGCCCAACCGGATGCGGATTAATCGCACCCGAAGTTTTCAGTTGCCGGCTTCTAAGGCGTGTTGACACCAAAGCCTGAAAGCTCTCGCGCCTGTGTCGAGAAGGCGCAACCTCTGGCGTGCCGCGGCTCGCCGCCGCTTTTCGTCGCGGGGGCTTGCCCCCGCGCGGGGACGGTCGTAGGGGCGGACCCGTGTGTCCGCCCAGTCGCCAGAGGACCGCCCCATTCCCACCCGCCGCGCGCAAGGGGGGAAACGGAAAAATTGGAGGTGAAAAAATTAAAAAAAAACGCTTGCCCCTCCACGCCGGGGTGTTGTAAATTTAATCACGCAACACAGGTCAGGCTCGGACTTGGCGGGCGTTGGAGGTGGAGGTATGAGAATGGGATTCGCGCGATTAGCGTGTATCGTGTTTACAAGTGTGGTGTGTGTCGGCGCCTGGCCGGTGCCGGGCAACGGGTCGTTTTTTCCGCAGCAACCCCAGATGCCGCGCGAGATGGCATTGGTGTTGGAGCGCGATCTCGCGCAGGGCTTGGGGATTCTCTTCCCGGATCCGGACCAGCCCGTTGTCTGCCACAAGGGCATCCTCCCCCTGCCGCCTCCGGGGAGCACGAATTTCTTGCCGGGTTTTATCTCCGGCCTCGCCGGGGTCTCCGAATACGGCGTGACGGTGTACCCCGTCACGCTACGCGTGGACGACGTGACGGGCGGGACGGTCTTCTTGAACGCGGCGGATGTCCCGTTCTGGTCCGAGGCCCCCGGCGGCGCCTACGCGCCGGACTGGATTTTCAGCCTGCACTGCGCCGGCCTCGACCCGGACGCGCCGGCCACCCTCCGGCTGGCCGCACTCCTGGCGCCCTCGCATGTCGCGGCGCGGTGGACGTTCGTGGCGCGGGGGGACCTGCCGGCGCACCGCGCGGGGCGGCTCGCCGCGCTGGCGGCCCCGGCCGGGACGCGGGGCGGGCCCGGGGGCCCCCCACTGAAGATTGCGGGGGTCGCGGCCGGGGCGGACGCCTTCCGCCTCGCGGCGGCGTGGGACAGCCGCGTGTTCTTCCCGGACCGCTCGCTGGACGTCTTCTTCTCGGAGACGCTCTCGCCGCCCGCATGGTCGCTGCTGAAGACCGAGGGGGTCGCGCCCCACGCGGGGGGGGGCGAGATCACGGTCACGGCCGAAGAAATCCTGGGCCTGACGCGCGGGGGGGGGACGGCGCACGGGCCGGGCTGCGAGCCGGAGATCGCTGTCGCGCCGTCGCCGCTCGACCCGTCCCGGGCGTACACCAACACCGTCTGCGCGTGCGCGCCGCAGAGGGGGGGGGGGACGTCGCGGGGGACGGGGTTCTTCCGCCTGTCGGTCGCGGGCGCCAGCCCCCCGGGCTATATTGACTCCGACGGGGATGGCCTGCCGGATTCGTATGAGGACTATTACGGCCTGGACACGTTCTCGCCGGACAGCCACCTCGTCCCGCGTCTCATCGTCACGCACAGCCCGTCCGCGCCGAACGAGTTCGCCACGATCCGGGCGGCGCTCGCCGCGTCCGCGCCGTACAGCGTCATCGAGGTCAGGGACGGGGAGTATGCCATGGGCGAGTGGCCGGCGGTGGTGTTCCCGCCGCACCCGGTGCTGCTGATGTCGGAGGACTGGGGCCGGTCGCGCCGCGCCGTGATCCGTGACTTCGGGCGCCACGGCCTCTCGTGGCTGTTCGAGATCCCCGGCGGGGCGGACAACCGCACAATCGTGCGCGGGCTCCACGTCCGCATGGAGCCCAACCCGGCGTCCGCCGGGAGGATCGCCTTCTGGGTGGGCGCGGGCGACCCCACCGACCTCCTCCAGCCGGGCGCGAGCCCCGTCTTCGAGAACGTCACCGTGGAGATGGCGGACCACCAGGCCCGCGCGTTCTACGTCATGCACGCCGCGCCGGAGCCCGTCGTCTTCGTGAACTGCGTCATCGCGCAGCGGCTTGGCCTGACGGGGGACCACGCGCGCGGCGTCCAGGCCGTGGACGCGCCCCCGCTCGTCTTCGAGCACTGCACGTTCATGGCGGACCCGCGGACGGAGCACAGCGTCGGGGTCCAGCTCGACCACTACTACGCCGCCTACGCCGTCGCCGCCCTGCCGCCCGAGACCCGGGTTGACTTCGTCAACTGCCTCTGGGACGCCGGGTTCGCCGCCGCCCCGGGCGTCGTGCGCGCGCCGTTCCTGAAGAACGAGCCGTTCCCGTTCTGGGCCGTCTATCCCGTCTCCATGCGCAGCTGCGCCACCCCCTCCGCCATGGCGGACTACGGGGCCCTTTGCCCGTTGGCGTACCCGGGCAATTACGATGTCGCGTCCGCGACGGACCTCTTCGCCGCGCCCGTCAGCCTCGCGCTCGGCGGGCATCTCCGCGCCCCCCTGCCGCACTACGGCGCCCCCCCCCTGCTCGCGCCTTTCGACTTCGACGGCCAGCCCCGCAACCCCATCGCCCCCGACATCGGCGCGGACGAGTTCATCCCGCTCCCCCCCGGGGATCTCGACAACGACGGCCTCGACAACTGGGACGAGATCATCCTCCACGGCACCAACCCCTACCTCGCCGACTCCGACGGCGACGGCATCGGCGACGGCGCGGAAGTCGCGGCCGGCGCTGCCCCCACCGACTATTGGGACTGGGCCGCTGCCGTCACCGTCACCCTCACGAACACCTTCTCCTCAACCCTGACCAACCTCGTCTACATCGGGCCCTCCCCTGACATCGCGGGGCTGGCGCCGGCCGCCGCCATCGCCGGCGGCGGCACCGCGCAGGTGCAGGGCCACGCCACCAACGGCGCGGTGTGGGTCACCGCCGTCTGCGACCACAACGCCAACGGCATCCCCGACCCCGCCACCGAACCGTTCTACCAGAAGAAGATCACACAGGCGGGCCCCTTCGTTGCGGACTTCACCGTCGGCGATTTCGACGGTGACGGCGTGGAGGACGACGCGGAGCTTCTGCACGGCACCTCCCCCTTCGACCCGGCGGAGTTCTGCCTCACGCTCACCGCT
>WRML01000080.1 GCA_009777165.1 Kiritimatiellota bacterium | reverse complement strand
GCCGGAAGATCTGGATGCTCTCAAGCCGCAGACGATCAGCCCAGAGCCGATGAACAAGATTATGGCGCAAGCGGCAAAATTGGGTATATCCCCGGGTCGGATGACATCCTACCGCAGGGCCGTCGAGGAGGGCTGGGCACCCGCCCCAACGAATGACTTCCAGAAGGCGATCTGGGAGGAGGTCAGGGGACAGAGGTAGGAGCTGGGAAGCGGGGTGATGGGGACCACTCTAGAGGGCGAGTCCCTACGGCGACGGGAAGGATACCGCTGCGCCTCTTTGAAAAGACTTTCCGGCTCGCGGGGACACACGTTTCCAAAGGGATTGTCAGGGGGACCTCCACCTTACCGCGAAAAAAAAATGAGGAGCGGTGTTGATTTGTGTTTGTTCTGCGCCTCGTTTTTGCTATCCTATTTTTTTTCACTGCAGGAATCTAGTATAATGGGAAACGGATGGGGGATTGCATGAAGTGGGTTAAGTGGATTCTAGAGATTGTGATTGGGGTGGGGCTACTGGTGTGGTCGGTATTGTTGGTGAGGACGACGGAGCCGACGCGCGCGGGCGCGGGCAAGGGGGGGAAGTCCGCGCCGACGGTCTTCGTGGAGAAGGTGGGGGCAATCCCGATGGATGACACGCTAGTGCGTATCGGGACGCCGGTGGCGAGGGAGTCGGTGGTCGTCACGGCGCGGGTGTCGGACAAGGTGACGAAAATCAATTTCGAGGACGGGCAGACGGTCAAGCAGGGGGATGTGCTGATCGAGCTGGACAATTCGCATGAGGTCGTCGCGTTGCGGGTGGCGGAGCTGTCGATCGCGGAGCATGAGCGTGAGCAGGAGCGGTTGGCGCGGTTGCTGAAGGGGGACGCCGTCGCGCAGAAGGAGCTGGATGACCGCGAGACGCGCCTGGAGATGGCGAGGGCGGAGAAGGCGCGGATCGAGGTGGACCTGGCGGACCATGTCATCCGTGCGCCGTTCGGGGGGGTGCTGGGGCTGCGGCTGGTGAGCCTGGGGGACCTGGTGACGCCTGGTACGGAGATCGCGACGCTGGATGACATCGCGCAGGTGTACATTGATTTCTCCGTGCCGGAGAAGTACATGGCGAAGCTGTCGCCGGGGCAGCCGTTCACGGCGACGAGCGAGCCGTTCCCGGGGGTGACGTTCGAGGGGACCATCCGCATGATCGAGTCGCGCGTGAATGAGCAGACGCGGAGCGTGCAGGTGAGGGGGGTCATGGACAACCCGGACTTCCGCATCCGGCCGGGGATGTTCCTGAAGGTGCTGCTGAGCACGGGCGTGGCGGAGGCGACGGTGGTGCCTGAGGCGGCGCTGGTGAGCATCGGCGAGAAGCAGTTCCTGTTCACGCTGCCGGAGGGGGGGGACAAGGTCGCGCGGGTGGAGGTGAAGCTCGGGCGGCGCATGGGCCGGTGGGCGGAGATCACGTCGGGGGTCGAGCGCGGGACGCTGATCGTGACGGAGGGCATCAGCAAAATCACGGCCGGGGATCAGGTCATCGTGGGGACGCGGCAGGAGAAGGAGGAGGACGCAAAATGACAACGACTGCATTATTGGTGAAAGAACTCGAATCCCTCCCGGAAGCGATTGCCGAAGAGGTTCTTGACTTTGTCTTGTTTTTGAGAACAACGAAAACAGCCACAGGGGTTAAACTGCCACAGGCGAAATCCATGTTTGGCGTTTTCCCCGGCATCCGCACGGACATCGAAAGAGAAGAGGATAACAGGGTATGAACATCTGCCGTTTTTCGGTTGTGCGCCCGGTGGCGACGCTGGTGCTGATGTTCCTCATGATCGTGTTCGGGCTGATCTCGATTGACCGCCTGACGGTGCGCGAGTACCCGGACATTGACACGCCGACCATCTCGATCCGCACGTTCTACGAGGGGGCGAGCGCGAGCGTCATCGAGAGCAAGATCACGCAGCGGATCGAGGATACCGTGGCGGGGATTGACGGGCTGGAGATGATCGAGTCGAGCAGCAGCGACGGGGAGTCGCGCATCACGCTGGAGTTCTCCGTGAAGCGGGACATTGACGCGGCGGCGAATGATGTGCGCGACCGCGTGTCGCGCGTGCTGAGCCTCCTGCCGGATGAGGCGGACTCGCCCATCGTGGCGAAGGTGGACTCGTCGGGCATGGCGGGTATGGTGGTGGGCATCACTAGCACAGAGATGACGCGGATGCAGCTGACGGATTATGCGGACCGCTATTTCGTGGACCGGTTCTCGGTGCTGGAGGGCGTGGCGAACGTGACGATTTTCGGCGGGCAGCAGCAGTCCATCCGCATCTGGCTGAAGCCGGAGGCGATGGCGGCGCGCGGCATCACGGTGGAGGATGTGGAGGGGGCATTGCGGTCCGAGAACGTGGAGTACCCGGCTGGGCGCATCGAGTCGGTGGAGCGCGAGTTCACGGTGCGGGTGGCGCGGCAGTATTTCACGGCGGACGATTTCCGGCGGCTGGTCGTGAAGCGGCAGTCGAGCGGGGACCTGATCCGTATGGAGGACATCGCGGACGTGCGCCTGGAGCCGCGCCTGACGCGCTCGCAGTATGCGTTCTTCGACCACTCCGGCACGATCAAGGACGGCGAGGCGTCCATCGGGCTGGGTATCTACCGGCAGTCGAAGGGCAACTCGTTGACAATCTCCGAGGGTGCGACGAAGCTGGTGAAGGAATTCAACGAGCGGCTGCCGGAGGGTATGACGATGTTCATCCGGCGCGACGAGGCGCTCTTCATCAATGAGTCCATCAATGAGGTGAAGAGTTCGCTGCTCGTCTCGGCGGTGCTGGTGATCCTGACGATTTTCCTGTTTCTGGGGGACCTGCGTGCCGCGCTCATCCCCGCGATGACGGTGCCCATCTCGCTGATCTCGTCCTACACCGTGCTGTACCTGTGCGGGTTCAGCATCAACGTGCTGACGCTGCTGGCGCTGGTGCTGGCGATCGGCATGGTGGTGGACGACGCGATCGTGGTGCTGGAGAACGTGCACCGCCGTATCAAGGACGGCGAGCCGCCGCGCTTGGCGACCGTGCGGGGCGCGACGCAGGTGCTGATGGCGGTGCTCTCGACCACGGCGGTGCTGGTGGCGGTGTTCCTGCCCATCAGCCTGTGGACGGGCAAGACGGGCAAGATGTTCACCGAGTTCGCGGTGGCGATGGCATCGGCGGTCTGCTTCTCCAGCCTTGTCGCACTGACGCTGACGCCGCTGATGTGCTCGCGCATACTGAAGGCGGACGGCGAGGGGGGCGGGTCGCTGGTCGGGCGCGGGGTGGACTGGGCGATGGATTGGCTGGCGAGGGGGTACCGCGTCGTCCTCAACGGCATCACGCGGGTCAAGATTTTCACGACGCTCTTCTTCGTGGTCGTCTGCCTGTTCGTGGTCTGGGGGTGGAAGATTGTCCCGACGGAGTACGAGCCGTTCGAGGACCGCGGCGTGTTCTTCGTGATGGTCGAGACGCCGGAGGGCACGGGCTTCTACGCGATGACCGACATCATGAAGCAGATCACGCCGGTCACGTCGTCGGTGTTCGAGCCACACGAGTTCAAGTCCGGGATGCTCATCCTGCCGGCGTTCATCGGCGCGAACGGCGCGGTGAACGCTTCGCGCTTGATCCTCGATTTCACGCCGTGGCGCGAGCGCACGCGCACCAGCTCCCAGGTGGTGGACCTTCTGCGCCCGATGCTCGCGAAAATCCCCGGCGCGAAGGTGCTTCCGCAACTCCCGCCTGGCATCGGCACGCGCGGCAACGCCGTGCAGTTCGTCATCGGCGGACCCGACTACAAGGACATCCTCGAGTGGCGCGACACCATGCTCGCCAAACTCAAGGACTACCCGGGGCTCCTCGATGTCAACTACGACTACAAGGAGACCACGCCGCAGTTCCATGTGCAGATTGACACCGAACGCGCCGCCGAGCTGGGCGTCTCCGCCGCAGCCGTCGGCTCCGCCATGGAAATCCTGCTCGGCTCGAAACAGGTGACCACCTTCGTGGACCGCGGCAAGGAGTACGACGTGATGCTTCAAGCCACGCTCGACCAGCGCGCCTCGCTGACCGACCTCTCGAACATCTACGTGCGATCCAAGACCACCAGCCAACCTATCCCGATTGACAACCTCGTGACGATCAAGGAGGTTGGCGACGCCGCGACCCTCAACCGCTTCAACCGCGTCCGCTCTGTCACAATCACGGGCAACGTCAACGAGGGCGAAGGCTTCTCCCTCGGGCAGGTGCTGGCGTTCTTGAAGGAGACCGCCCAGAAAGAGCTACCCAACGAGCATCAGATCGGCTACAAGGGTCAGTCGAAAGACTACATGGACGCGTCCGGCTCGATGCTCTTCGTGTTCGGGCTTGCGCTGTTGATTTCGTACCTTGTGCTGGCGGCGCAGTTCGAGAGTTTCGTCAGCCCGTTCATCGTGATGCTCACCATCCCGCTCGGCATGATCGGCGCGTTGGCGGGTCTGTGGTTCACGGGCGCGACGATGAACATCTACAGCCAGATCGGGATTATCATGCTCATCGGCTTGGCGGCGAAGAACGGGATTCTGATTGTGGAGTTCGCCAACCAGTTGCGCGACGCCGGGTACGAGTTCCGCGAGGCGCTCATCACCGCGTCGTGTCTGCGTCTGCGCCCGGTCCTGATGACGGGCGTCTCGACGGTCTTCGGCGCGATACCGTTGCTTCTGGCGCAGGGGGCAGGCGCGGCGAGCCGCCGCTGTCTCGGCGCGGTCGTGGTGTACGGCGGCACCAGCGCGTGCTTCCTCACGCTCATCGTCGTGCCGACCGCGTACCTGCTCCTCGCCAAATGGCAGAAGCCCCCGAAAGCCAACGAGCACGCCCTGCAAGAGGAGGAGAAAAAGTATGAGTAAGCAGTGGTCAGTAAAATCCACAGGGGACCAAGGAGACCTAAGGGACGAAAGGGCATCGCAAAAATCTCCTGTGTCCCCAGCCCCCTTTTCAACGAGGATGTGCGTAGGGTGGGGGTTTGCCCTTCTGCGGAGGGCGCATACAGCCCTTGTGTCCCCTAGGTCTCCTGCGTCCCCTAGGTCCCCTCACAAATGGGTTGCCAGCCTCCTGCTCCTGCTCGCCGGATGCAAGCTCGGACCTGACTACGAGCGTCCCGCATCTGCCGAGCCGCAGCAACTGCTCGGCGCGTCGGCCGATGCCAACCTCGACCAACTGACCGCGTGGTGGCAGAAACTCGACGATCCCGTCCTCTCGGAGCTGGTCTCCCACGGACTCACCAACAGCCTGTCCGTCCAGAGCGGCCTCCAGCGCATCCGCCAGTCGCGCGCGCAACTCGCGCAGGTGAGCGCGGGCCTGTGGCCGACGCTCTCCGGTACGTCGAGCTTCAACTACGGGCGGAAGTTCGGCGAGCAGTCGGGCGCGGGCTACAACGCGACCGGGGCCGGCATCGGCGGCCAATGGGGGGGGATGTTCTCCGGCGGCTTCGACGCGACATGGGAGCTGGACGTGTTCGGCGGCGTGCGCCGCGAGGTCGAGGCGCGTGAGGCGGAAATTTTGGGCGCGTACTTCTCTCAGCACGACATCGAGGTCTCACTTTCCGCCGAAATCGCGATGGCGTACCTGAACGTGCGGATGCTGCAGGACGTGCTGGCGGTGACCCGCTCCAACCTCGTCACACAGACGCAGTCCGCGGACATCACCCGCAAACGCCATGAGGCGCAGGCCGTCTCCGGCCTCGACCTCGCGAACGCCGAGGCGCAGGTGTTCACCACGACCGCGCAGATTCCCTCCCTGGAGGCGAGCCTCGCGGACATGATCCTGCAACTCGAGCTTCTGCTGGGAGAGGTGCCGAACACGCGCAAGGAACATCTCTTGGCGACGGACAGTTTCCCGCAGTTGCCGCCCGAGCTTCCGTCCGCATTGCCGAACGAGCTTTTGCGCCGCCGCGCCGATGTGCGTCGCGCGGAGACCGCGCTGATGGCCGCCACGGCGCGTATCGGCGTCGCAAAGGCCGACTACTACCCGCGCTTCTCGCTCATCGGCGCCATCGGGCTTTCCGCCCCGACGACGCTGAACCAGTGGGGGGCTCTCACGGAGACGATGCGGATCGGGCCGCGCGTCACGTGGAACATCTTCAGCGCGGGACGTGTCCGTGCGCAGGTCGAGGAGCGCAGGGCGCAGACGGAGCAGGCCCTGCTCGCCTACCAGCAGACCGTGCTGACGGCGTATCAGGAGGCCGAGTCCGCATGGCAGGGCTACAATCAGGAGGCCCTGCGGAGCGACACGCTCGACAGATCGGTCGCGGCGAACCAACGCGCCGTGCGGATCGCGCAAGAGTTGTACCGGGAGGGGCAGTCCGACTATATGGGGGTACTGATCGCCGAGCGCTCGCTTCTCGCCGCGCAAGACGCCCAAGCCCGCCACCGCGCCCTCCTCGCCCAAAGGCTCATCGCGTTCTACAAGGCGCTCGGCGGTAGCCCGAACTAACGCAGAGGGACTTATGACCTCTGACTTATTACTTATTACTTACTTTTGACCTCTTCCCAGATCGCCTTCTGGAAGTCATTCGTTGGGGCGGGTGCCCAGCCCTCCTCGACGGCCCTGCGGTAGGTGGACTGCCGGGTCTGCGCCAGCCCGGCGGCCTTCGCGTACGTGGTCACCGCGGCCATCGTCGCGGGCGTGATCGGGAAACCGGAGAACGCGTCGAGGTCCCCCACGGCGAACACGGGCCGGAACGGGCACCCGGGCTTGCCCGAGGTCCCCGCCCCCATCAGGAAACCCACCGCGCGCCAGATCTCCTTGCGCAGCCGGACGTCGCGCGCGTCCCCGCCCGCGTCCAGGACCGGCGCGGCGTTGACCACCGCCCAGCGGTCCTCCGGCGCGATCAGCAGCGACGGCTGCCCCTTGTCGGCGATGACGGCGACCACGGCGGCGACGCCCGCCGGCGCGAGCGCGGCGCGCAGCTCTTTCTCCGGGTGCCCCCGCACGGCCTTGCGCTTCTCCGAGAGCACGCGCACCTTCAGCACGTCGCCCACGAGCCGGGCCGTCTCCCCGACCGTCTCCCCGGCCTTGCCGCCGGTCAGGTCCAGCACCAGCAGCGCGCCGCCCTCCCCGGGGCGGGTGAGCAGCCCGCCCGTCGCGGCGAGCATCCTGAGCTGCCGCTCCTCCGGCGTCAGCGCCGCCCGCTCCTCCTGCCCCCCCGCCCCTCCGGCGGCGTCCCCCTCCTGCGCCGCCGCCGGCAGCGCCAGCGCGGCGCACAGGCACGCGGCCCCTGCCGCCAGCCAGCCCGTCCATTTCCTCTCACGACAACCCCTCATCCCTCACTCCTCCCCTTCCCCCAGCAGGTGCCGCAGGGCCGGGGGGAGGATGACCGGCTTGATCCCCCTCTCCCCCAGCGCCGCGTTCTGTTCCAGGTAAAACGTGACCGCCCCCTCCTCGTCGCCCGCCCGCTGGAGCTCGACGACCCCCCTCTGCGCCTCGCGCCACTCCCTGTGCGCCTCCGCCAGCGCGTTGTGGTAGTAGCCCAGGAAATCCTCGGGGGTCCCCCCCTCCGCGAGATAGCGCTTCAGGAGCTGCTTGGCGTGCGCGACGTTGTGCTTGCTCTCGGCCGCCCGATCGCTGTCGTCGGCGTAGAGCACGATGTCGCGGTCGAGGATGGCGGCGATGTTCTCCCGCTCGCCCGGCGGGAGGGCGGGCAGGATGGGCGGGGGCGCCCCCGGCACGGTGTTCGCGATCCAGCCCAGGACCTGCTCCGTCGCCGTCGAGAACGCGCTCGGCGGCCGTTCCGGGGGGGTGGCCTCCACGGGCGTCCCCCCCCCCCCCTCCCCATCCGGGGCCGGGGGCCGCCCCCGGGGGGGGGCGCCCCCCCCGGGGGGCGGGCGGGGGGGGGGGCCCCCCCCGGGGGCCCCCCCCCCCCGCCGCCCCCATCCGGGGCGGGGGCCGGCCCGTGCGGGCGGCCGCTCTCCGGCGTGGCGGCGTGGGCGGGGGGCTCCACGGGCGTCCCCTCCCCCCCATCCCCATCCGGGGCGGGGGCCGGCCTGGGCG
>WRML01000079.1 GCA_009777165.1 Kiritimatiellota bacterium | reverse complement strand
GTCTTCTCCTTCGGGCGCACGGGGACGGCCTTGACCGCCATCTCCACCTCCGCCGCCGAACACGCCAGTGCCACCGCGCAACCCACAACCATCAGTCCCGTTTTCATCTCATTCTCCTTCCTGATTTAAAAAATAGGGTATGATTAAAGCATATCCCCCAACAAATGTAAAACAAATTCCCTTGTACTCTTGTCCTGTTGCGTCAAACAGCGTTTTCGTCATCGACAGGGCAACCTCTATTTGCTATTATTTATCTTTTTGAGAAATTTTCTCTAAACGGATTCTGGTTCATTTGTGTTGGGGGAGAACAGACGAATGGCAGCAATGCTGCATAGGAGAGGATGGATATTTTTTACCTTGCTCGGCATGGCCGGGTTGTTGGCGTTGACTGCCTGCATGACGCCTGAACGGGCGGACCGGGAGGCGGGAGAGGCGGGGACGCGTCTGGCGACGGCGTATTGGCAGGCGCAGACGGGATGCACGAACACGTTCGATGTGTCGCGCCCGTCTGAGGCGTTGACGCTGCGCCTTGCGCTGATGGCGGTGGCGCGGGGTGATGAGGGTGTCGTGTTCCCGGAAATCCCGAATGTCGAGGCGGTCGTCGTGGATGACGTGTGGCGGCTCTCGCTGGCGGATGCACTGAATGTGGCGGCGCGGAATGACCGCCAGTACCAGCGTTTGAAGGAGGACATATTCAGGACGGCGCTGGATCTGGATTCGCAACAGTTTCTGTTCGAGACGTCGTTCACGGGGCTGCTGCTCGGATGGTTGTCTGGCAACACGGACTCCTCGAGGTCGGCCGAGGCATCGGGTAGTGCGGGCGTGGGGTTCCGTCGGCAGTTCGAGAATGGCTCGGTCATCATGGGCAATCTCGCGCTGGACGTGGCGCACCTGCTCCGCAACGACTGGCACTCCATCGGTCTGACAGGTGACTTGACGATGACGATACCCTTGTTGCGCGGCTCGGGGCGGGATGTGGTACGTGAGCCGCTCACGCAGGCGGAGCGCAACCTGATGTATGCCATCCGCCGTTTCGAGCACTATCGGCAGACGTACATGGTGACGGTCACGAGTGGCTTTTTTGACGTGCTCAAGTGTGCACGGCTCCTTCGGAATGCACAGGACAATGAGACCTTCCTCACCGATAACAATAAGCGCGCAACGATGATGTTTGAAGAGGCACGCATGAGGAGCATCGAGGCGGATCAGGCGCATTCGGACTTGCTTTCGGCGAGCGAGGGCGTTGTCTCCGCGAGGCGCTATTACGAGGAGCGGCTGGATGTGTTCAAGCTGACCATCGGGCTTCCGCCGGAGTCGCGCATCGAGTTGGACGCGCTGGAGCTCGACACGCTCCAGCAAGCGATTGAAGGGGCGGCGAATGAGGGGACAGGTGGCGAGCGGATGTTCCCGGATGAACCTGACGCGTGCGCTCTCGCGCTGGCGCAACGGCTGGATTTGTCCATCGTGTATGATGCGCTTGGGGATGCCGAGCGTCAACTGAAGGTCGCTGCGGACGCGCTCCGCGCGGACGTGGCACTGAGGGGTACGGCACGGTCGAGCCAAGTGCGCACGTCGGACGACAGCCGTTTTTCAGGGCGCGACAACTGGGGCACGGGCATTGACATGGATCTGCCGTGGAACCGCCGGCGTGAGCGCAACAATTACAAGCGGCAGTTGATTGCGGTCGAGCAGGCGAAGCGGAACATCGAGGAACAGGAGGATGTCATCAAGGCGGCGGTGCGGAATGGGTTGCGCAGCTTGGCGGCGGCGGAGGCGGCGTACAAGATTCAGGTGGCGGCGCTGCACGTGGCGGAGAAACGGGTGCAGAGCAATACCCTCTTTATGGAGCTGGGGCTCTCGAGCATGCGTGACGTGCTGGAGGCGCAGAGCGCATTGCTGCGGGTGCAGAACAACCTCTGCGCGGCAGTCATCGCGTGGCACATCAGCGAGCTGGAGCTACGGCGCGACATGGGGACACTGGTGATTTCAGAGACGAGGCTGTGGCGGCCGATGGAAACGCTTATCGAAGGGGTTAGGGAAGATAATGGCTAAACAGAAAAAAGGGTACACAAAGGGTATCGTCTTCGGGTGTGTCGCGCTTGCCGTGGCCGGACTGTTCATTGCATTCGGGACACGCCAGGCGAAGGACGAGACGATCCCCACGTCCAAGGTGAAGGAGGGGGAACTGACCATTTCGGTCTCGTCGTCCGGCTCCATCCAGAGCCGCGACAAGGTGATCCTGACCAGTGAACTGGAGGGTAACAACACGGTCATCTGGGTTGTGGACGAGGGCGTGAAGGTGTCGGAGGGCGACCTGCTCATCGAGTTCAATTCCAGCGAGCTGCTGGAGAAACACAAGGAGCAGGAGATTATCGTTGCGAATGCGGAGTCCAGCGTTGAAATCACCGAGGAGCGGCAGGTCATCACGAAGGGCGATTGCGATGCCGCGTCGCTGGATGCCGAGGTCGAACTGATGCTGGCGAAGATGGAGCAAGAGAAATATCAGGACGGTGACTACCCACAGCAACTTCGGCAGTTCGAGTCGGACATCCTCCTTGCCGAAGAACGCGTGGAACGCGCAAAGGAAAAGGTGACGGGGTCGAAGCGGCTGGCAGATGCGAACTTCCTCACGCGCACAGAGCTTCAGGCGGACGAGCTGGAACTGAAGGCCAGAAAAATTGATCTCGAAATGGCAGAGACCAAGTTGTATGTGCTGACCAACTACACGGTCCGGCAACAGAAGGCAACGTTGGAGGGGCGGGAGCGTCGTGCGGATCGTGCGGTGGCGCGTGTGGCGTGGCAGAACAAGGCGACGCTCCGGCAGGTGGAGTCTGAGCTGCGAGCGCGTACACGCGAGTATGAGCGCTCGACCAACCGTCTGGCGGAGCTCAGCTTCCAGCTTTCGAAAAGCAAAATCTACGCCCCGACGAACGGCATCATCCTCTACGCCTCGACGGTGCAGATTGCGCGGCGGCAGTGGTGGGTTCGGCCGCTGGCGGTCGGCGGCACGGCCGTGCAACGCCAGGAACTGATCTACATCCCGCTCGAATCGGGCATGGTGGTCGAGGTCATGATCCCCGAGGCGAGCCTGACGAAAATCGGGGTGGGGATGCTGGCAAAGGTGAAGATTGACGCATTCCCCGGGCAGGTCTTCGACGGCCACCTGGTGAAAATCGCCATCTTGCCCGACGGGCAGAGTGCGCAGTTGAACCCCGATCTGAAACTGTACAAGTGCGAGATCGAGTGCGACTTCAAAAGCGTCGCGATCCGGCCGGGCATGAGTTGCGATGTCGAACTGATTAAGGAGACTTACGAGAAGGCGATTTATGTGCCGGTACAGTGCGTGGTGCGCGAGGAGGGCAAGCCGGTCGTCTACGTGAATCAGAACGGTAAGTGGGAGCCGCGCCCCGTCGAGGTCGGGTTCGACAACAACCGCATGATTCATATCCTCGGCGGTCTGCGCCCGGGCGAGGAAGTGATGATGGCGCCGCCCATCAAGGAGAATATGGCCAGGCCCGCGGAGGTGGAGGAGGAAAAAGAGAAACCGCCGCCGCAGGAAGAGAAGAAGGAAGAGAAGGCATCCGAAGACAAGAAAGAGGAAAAGGAAGAGAAGACGGAAGAGAAGAAAGAGCCAGAGGAGAAAGCAGAGAAAAACGATGAAAACGGAACATCTCCATCCCAACGCCGATGAGGTCGTCCGGCTTGATGACGTGAAGCGTTACTATCAGGTCGGGGACGAGACCGTGCACGCGCTGGACGGTGTTTCCTTCTCCATCCGCAAAGGCTCCTACTGGGCGATCATGGGCCCCAGCGGGTCGGGCAAAAGCACGATGCTGAATATCCTGGGGTGCCTCGACCGTCCCTCCGAGGGGGCCTACTGGCTGAACGGAGTGAACGTCGCGGAGATGGAGGACAACCAGTTGAGCGACCACCGCCTCCGCAACCTCGGGTTTATCTTCCAGAGTTTCCACCTCATCCCGGAGCTGACCGTCCGCGAGAACATCGAGGTGCCGATGCTCTACCTCGGGCTGTCGCACGGCGAGCGTGCCCGGAAAGCGAGGGATCTGGCCGACCGCGTGGGGATGTCGCACCGCCTGCGCCACCTACCCAGCGAGCTCTCAGGAGGCCAGCGCCAACGCGTGGCGGTCGCGCGCGCGCTTGCGAACGACCCCGCCGTACTGCTGGCGGACGAGCCGACAGGCAACCTCGACAGCGCGACGAGCGTACAGATCATGGCACTGTTCCAAGAGCTTTACGAGCAAGGCAAGACCGTCATCGTCGTGACCCACGAGTCGGACATCGCGCAGTACGCCAAGGTCAACCTCATCCTGAAGGACGGGCGGATCGCATCCATGCGGGGGGAGGGGCTGGGATGAATCCAAGTCATAGGTCAGAGGTAATAGGTAATAAGTACAATGCCGCGTTAACTTATCACCTATCACCTATTACTTATTACTTATTACCTATTATCTATCACCTCCCTGCGTCTCTGCGAGAAAAAAAACATATAGGGAGGAAGGGATGACGCGCCTCTTCATCATGTGGCCCTTCATCCAGTTGGGGCTGACGGACGTGTGGCGGCACAAGACCCGCTCGCTGCTGACGATGCTGGGCGTGGTGTTCGGCGTCGCGAGCGTGATCGCCATGCTGGCCGTCGGCGAGGGCGCGAGCCTCCAGGCGCGGGAATCCATCAAGCGGCTCGGCAGCCAGAACATCCTGCTCTCCTCCGAAAAACCGCCCGCCGACGAAGGCGGGAACGCCAACGCGCAACAGGGGCGCCTCACGATCTACGGTCTGCTCTACGACGACGAGACGCGTATCCGCGAGACCATCCCCGGCATCGAGCTGACCGTCCCCGCGCGGATGGTGAAACGCAACACGCGCTTCGGCGAGCGTCAGCGCGAACTGCGCATCGTGGAGACGATCCCCGAATGGTTCGACGTTGTCCAGCGCCCGATACTCGCGGGCCGTGTCCTGAAAGAGAACGACCTGCGCACGCACGCCAACGTCTGTGTGCTGACCGCGCAAGGTGCCCGGGAACTGCTGGCGGCAAAGGAGATCATCGGACAGCGCATCCGCATCGGCGCAGGGATGTTCGAGGTCGTCGGCATCGTCAAGAACGACGGCGGCGGCTCCGTGCGCACACCCGACAGCGAGGCGGACGTCTATATCCCCATGACGACCGGGAAGAAAATGTTCGGCGACACCAGCAGCCGCGTCTCTTCCGGGGGCATGGAGGGCGAGCGCGTCGAGCTCGGGCAGATCATCGTGCGCATGACAGCCGTGGAGGTCGTGGAGGCTGGCAGCACCGCCATCGAAGCCATGCTCAAGCGCTTCCACAAGAAGCAAGACTACAAGATAGACGTCCCCCTCACGCTCTTGCGCGAGGCAGAGCGGACGAAGCGGACGTTCAACATCGTTCTGGGTGCGATTGCCGGGATCAGCCTCTTGGTCGGCGGTATCGGCATCATGAACATCATGCTCGCGTCCGTCACGGAGCGGACGAAGGAGATCGGCATCCGCCGCGCGATCGGCGCACGCCGGAGCCGGATCGTGATCCAGTTCCTGATCAACACCTGCGTCCTGTCCATCGGTGGCGGGCTGGTCGGACTGATGGTCGGCGTGCTCATCCCGTTCATCATCACATGGACGACGGAGATGCCCACCGTGGTACAGCCGTACAGCCTTGCGCTCGCGTTCGGCATCAGCGCCGGGGTCGGCATTCTCTTCGGCCTCTACCCTGCCATGCGTGCCGCCTCCCTCGATCCCATCGAAGCGCTCCGACACGAGTAAAGGGGGAGAAGGGAACTCACAGGGATCGCAGACGCAAGGAACGTTATAGCGACATCACGTTAAAAGTGTTCCATTTTTACATCCCGTTAGGGATGTCTCTCTCGGTAGAAAAACGCCCCCCTCCATGTCCGCAGGAAAAGGGGTCCTCGTCGGCGCAGGCGCGACCGATGGGGCACGGGATGCGCCTAAAAGAGGCATCCCGATGGGATGCCATGATTTTTTTTTGCGCTCTCTTCTACCGAAAGAAACATCCCTAACGGGATGTTGTCGCGGTACACGTTTAACGTGATTTAGCTATAAAATGTTCTAGCCGATGTAGTGACGGTTTCCTTGTCGTTGAAATTTTCCAAATTACGACAATGGTGATTGACAATCGCGCACAAACGGTATATTGTGTTATTTTCTTTTTGGCGGGTTAGCTCAGTTGGTAGAGCATCGGAATCATAATCCGCAGGTCGGGGGATCGTGACCCTCACCCGCCACCATCTTGAAAACCCCAGTAAATCGCGAGTTTACTGGGGTTTTCTTTGTTTCCTGCGGTCATCGGCATCCATTTTATTGGAAGCGTTGGAAACGTAATTTACGGATTTCTGCTGAATTGCGCGAAGTTTTGCGATACCGTGTCAACGCATAAACAATCAACGCAATGAAATTACTCCACAAACAACCGTTTGTCCTTGGGTGCGGGGAAGGCGGCGCAGGCCTGGCGGGCGGCTTCGCTGATGGGGACGTTCCACGAGTCGAACACGGCGGCGATGTTCTCGCCCGTAAGTTTCGAGAGGCGCGTGCACCACTGGTCGCGCTTCTCGCCGTCATTCTTCGGGCGTTCGCTGTCGGTAAGCGCGCGGTATTCGGCGAAGAGTTTCTCGAACGCCTCCCAGCCGTAGGCCTCCTGTATCCGCACGAACATCTCCAGCGCGAGGAACGGGTCGCGGCACCACTCGTCGTGCGGCTTGCCGTTCTCGATCCACTTCTTCAGCGGGCGGATACCGTCCTGCTTCATGCGCGTCTCGCGGGGGGGGAGGCCGCAGATCTTCTCCATAATGTACAACGTGAAGAAGTTGACCGTGACCTCGCCCGTGCCGTGAAACGTCCAGTCGTGGTTCTGGTGGTTATGCCCGATCTCATGGAAAAAGCCCCAGTCGCCTTTCGTCACCAGCTTCTCAAGGTTCACGAGGTCTTTTGCGGTGGAGGTCGGGAGCATGATCGGGTAGCCCGCGTGCATATAGCCCGCGCACAACTGGACATCGCACACGAAACGCTCGGGCGATCGCCGTTCCGTAGGGATGCCCGTGAGGTGCGCACACAGGTCCGCGACCTCGTCCCAAAACTTCATGAGCGCCACGGGGTCCCCGACGCTCTGTATCTCCGCGGCCGGCACGGTGAGGATCACCTTGCCGCTCTCGATCTCCGCCCACGGCGCGGGCAGCTTCTGCATCGCTTTCCACGCCGCCAGGGAGTCGCGCCCGACCTTGAACCACGCCGCCTGCACAGCGTTGACGATCGTGACCGTACAGACGCGCTCCGCCGCCTCGACCGTGTTCGGCACGACCACATACAGCATCCCCCCGAACGGCGTGGACACCACGGTCTTCGTTTCCTTCAGCGGGATCTCGACATCCACCTTCGGCGCGCGCACCCACCTGTCGTGCGAGGTGTTGTTGCACGTCGTCGAACCGACGCGCAGCTTCAGCCCGATCTTCTCCGCGCCCGGCGGCAACTCGACCGTCACCGCCTCCCCCGCCGACGCGAACAGCCCCGTGCTGTGCCAGCGCGGAACGTCTAGGTTGATCGTCAGCGCCTTGCGCCCACGGGAGGCCCCCTGTTCGGCGACCCCGGGGTAGGCCACCGCGGCCGGGGAGGCCTTCCACAGTTGCGCCGGCTTCTCCTGCCACGCGTTGCACAACGCGATCATCGCCAGCCGCGCGGCCACGTCCCCCTCCTGCATCGGCTCCTTCTCGGAGGGGGTACGGTTCGGGTCCGCCGAACGCATCACCGCGTTTACGCCTTGAGCGAGCTTACTATTATCGCCGTCCGCCAGCACCGATTTCGCCGCGCTCAACGTCGTGCTGACCTGTGCGATGAGGGCCTTGTCCGAGAGCCCCCCCTTCTGGGCGAGTACCGCCGCCTCAAGGATGTCCACCCCCCCTGGGACGGGACCAGCCGCGAGGTACCCCCGGCTGCCGGTGCGGGCCACCATGCTCTGGTTGATCAGGACCCCCGCGGGCCCGAGCAGACGGTTGAA
>WRML01000078.1 GCA_009777165.1 Kiritimatiellota bacterium | reverse complement strand
TGTTCGAGAAACGTATCGCGGCGCTGGAGGGTGGCGCGGCGGCGCTGGCGACCGCCTCGGGTGCCGCGGCGATCGCCTACGCCATCCAGAACATCGCGACGGCCGGGGACAACATCGTGTCCGTCAGGCGCATCTATGGCGGGACATATAACCTGTTTGCCCACACCCTGCCCGAATTCGGTGTGACCGTCAAGTTTGTGGACGGGGACAGCCGCGCCAATTTCGCGAGCGCCATTGACCCGAAGACGAAGGCGATCTTCATCGAGACCTTGGGTAATCCGAACTCGACAATCGTTGACGTCGGCGCGGTCGCGGAGATCGCCCGTACGAACGGCATCCCGCTGATCGTTGACAACACCTTTGCCACGCCCTACCTGTTCCGCCCGTTCGAACACGGCGCGGACGTGGTCGTCCATTCGGCGACCAAGTTCATCGGCGGGCACGGCACGGCGATCGGCGGCGTGATCGTGGACTCCGGCAAGTTCGACTGGGCGGCGAACGACAAGTTCCCCGGCCTCTCGAAGCCGAACCCGAGTTACCACGGCGCGGTGTTCTCACAGGTCGCGGGCAATCTGGCATACATCGTCAAGATCCGTACGACGCTGATGCGCGACACGGGCGCGACGATCAGCCCGTTCCACTCGTTCCTCTTCCTGCAGGGGCTTGAGACGCTCTCGCTCCGGGTTGAGCGGCACGTGCGGAACGCCCTGCGGGTCGTGGACTACCTCTCCGCCCATCCGCGAGTCGAGACGGTGAATCATCCCGCCCTCACAGCGCACCCCGACCACGCGCTATACCGGAAGTATTTCCCGGACGGCGCGGGCTCGATCTTCACGTTCGAGATCCGGGGCGACGCGGGACAGGCAAAGGCGTTCATTGACAGGCTCAAGCTGTTCTCGCTTCTCGCGAACGTCGCGGACAGCAAATCCCTCGTCATCCATCCCGCCAGCACGACGCACTCCCAGCTGTCCGAGACCGAGTTGGCTGAGCAGGGCATCAAGCCCAACACCATCCGCCTCTCCATCGGCACGGAGCACATTGACGACATCCTCGCCGATCTGGAACAGGCGTTCTGAGGCGAATGGGGGAAGAAGTCTGCTCCGGCGATCCCGATCCGCAAGGACAAGCACCTTGCGTGTCTTCTCCAGTCCTTGATGGCGCTCGTGCCGATGCCGAATATCCGGAAAAGAATTGGATGATATAGCGAAATCATTTTAAAAGCGTACCACAACAATATCCCGTCAGGGATGTTTCTTTCGGTAGAAGCGAACGCAAAAAAAATCATGGCATCCCATCGGGACACCTCTTTTATAGTTAATTCAGTTGAAAACCATTCCATTTTTAACCACAATGGACACAATGGTTTTTACAATAGACTCAAAGGATACAAGAGGCAATCGTGTCCATTGTGCATTGTTTCGGTTATCGGTATCGGTGATCGGTGATCTCTGTTTCGGCTTTTCTTTTTCATCCAAATATGCGACACTACATATTTTTCAATAGATGAACCAGTTGAAGCATTGAGGCTTTTTTGTGTATCTGAAACAAATCGAGTTGATGGGGTTTAAGAGTTTCGCGGAGAAGACGCGGTTGCAGTTCGAGCCGGGGATGATCTCGATCGTCGGGCCGAACGGCTGCGGCAAGAGCAATGTCTCGGATGCGATCCGTTGGGTGCTGGGCGAACAGCGCCCGACGACGTTGCGTTGCGCGAGAATGCCGGATGTTGTCTTCAACGGCACGGACACGCGTAAGCCGCTGGGCATGGCGGAGGTCTCCATCACGTTCTCGGATTGCGAGGGGGTCCTCGATACGGAGTTCAATGAGGTGACCATCACGCGCCGCGTGTTCCGCTCGGGCGACGGTCAATACTTCATCAACAAAAGCCCGGCGCGGCTGAAGGACATCCATCGCTTGTTCATGGGCACGGGCATCGGCACCACGTCGTACTCGGTCATGGCGCAGGGGCAGATTGATGCGGTGCTGTCGTCGCGTCCGGAGGACCGCCGCGCAATCTTCGAGGAGGCGGCGGGCATCACAAAGTTTAAGGCGGACCGCAAGGAGGCGATGCGCAAAATCGAGCAGACCGATGCGAACCTGCTTCGCTTGGCGGATGTCATCCGCGAAGTGAAGCGGCAGATCGGCTCGCTCCAGCGGCAGGCGGGCAAGGCGCAGAAGTACAAGGAGCTGCGCGATGAGTTGCGCGGTCTCGACATCTTCCTGACGCGCGGGCGGCTCGCGGCGTTGGATGTGCGGGTGCGCGAGCTCGACGTGTCGATCCATGATCTCTCGGATTTGCTGGTGACGCACCAGACGGGCGTGGCGGAGGCGGAAACGGATTCCGCCAGCATCCACGGGCTCATCCATGAGACGGAGGGGCGCATCGCGACGCTGACCGAACAGGCGGCGCAAGCGGACAACCGTTATGTCCGGGCGCAGGAGGTCATCAAGGTCAATGAGCAGCGGATCGAGGAGTACCGCGCGTGGTCGGAGCGCGACAACCGTGAGATTACGGACACGCAAGCGCAGGTCGGGCAAATCCAGTTGCAGTTGGAGTCGCTGGCGCAGAAGCGTGTGCTGATGCAGGAGTCCGCCGAAATCGGGCGGGCGAAGCTCGAAGAGACGCAGACGCGTTTCGATGCGCACCGTGCGCAGATGGAGCAGACGCGCGCGCAGCTTCAGCAGGATCGCCAGCGGTCGGTCGAGTGCGAGCGGCGCACGGCGCAGATTCAACAGACAATCGCGGAGATGGAGTCGCGCCAACGTGAGCTTGTGATGAAGCGCGAGCGGCTGGCGTCGGAGCATCGGCAGTTGAGCGATAACGCGGCGCACATCGAACAGGTGTGCGCGGAGGTCAAGGCACGTCTTGATTCCTCGCAGGAAGCGGAGGAGTTCACGCGCGAGCGTTTCGAAACGCTGGAGCAGGAACGGAACGACACGACAACGGATTTGCGGGCGTTGCAGGACGAGACGGCGCGGTTACAGTCGGACGCGGCGGCGAAGCGTGCGCAGATTGATTTGCTGACGGACCGTCGCGAGTCATCGGATGAATATGCGGGTGGATCGAAGCAGTTGTTGGATCCGTCGAATCCGCTGGAGCTTGATGCGCAGTCCGTGCTGGGTACGCTGGCGGACAAGTTCAATGCGCCGCAGACGTTGCGCCTTGCGCTGGAAGCCGCGCTTCGCGCGTGGATGGATGCGGTTGTGGTACGTGACGCGGAGACCGCCCGTGCTGTAGTTACGGCGTTGCTGGCGAAAGGGTCGAATGCCGCCGCGCGGCTGATTGTTGCGGAGGACGAGAGTTCTAAAGTTCTAAAGTTCGAGAGTTCTAAAGTTTCTTTGCAAGATGAAGGACAGACCTCCCCCCCCGACGAGACGACTAACTTTAGAACTTTAGAACTCTCGAACTTTAGAATTGTTCCCCTGTTGAGTCTCGTCACAGTCGCGGATGATTTTCAGGCGGCGGCGCAACGGATGCTGGGGAATGTGTTTCTTGCGGAGACGCTGGCGGAAGTGCCGTCGCCGTTGCCGCAGGGGTGCAGTGTGGTCACGCGCGACGGCGCGATGTTCCACGCGGACGGTTGCGTGGAATTGTGGATGCCCGACAGTCAGGTGTCCAGCCCGCTCGCGCGGCGGATGCTCGTGGCGGACACGTCCGAGCAGTTGGCGACGCTCGAAGAGACGCTCAACGCCAACCGCGCACGGCTCGAAACGCTGGGCGCACGGTCGAATGAGCTTGCGCTGTTGCTGAACCGCACACGACAGGAACTGGACGAGACTCGCCGCAAGGCGGCACAGGCGGAGGGCGAGCATCAGACGGTCAGCCGCGATGCCGAGCGTGTGCGCGCGCGCCTTCAGCAGGTCGCGGGGGAACTGGACGCGCTCAAGTCCCAGACCTCGGATGATGAGACGACCTCCGGGACGCTTGCCGCGGAATTGAACGAGATGACCGTCACGCGTAACCAGTTAATCGAGCGCACAGCCGAACAGTCCGCGCTGTTGCACGAGATGGAAATCACCTACGGCGACCTCAGCCAGAATTTGACGGAGTGCCGGATTCAGATGTCGAGCATCACGCAGCAACTGGAGCATACGGCTTCCCAGGCGGATGCGCTCCAGATGCGCATTGACGAGCTTGACCGCACGATTCAGGGGCGCGCGCGTGGCGTGATGTCGTACGACGAGAGCATCGCGCGGCTTACGGCGGAAAACCAGACGCTGGACGCGAGCCTGGAGCCGTTGAAACAGGCGGCGGAAACCCTGCACCTGAAGATTGAGGAGACGCGGCGCGAACGCGCCACACGCCAGCATGAACTGGAGAAGAACGAGGCAGTGCTGTCGGAACGCCGCCGCGTGTTGGACACGGTACGCGACAACAAGAACCGCGCCGAGATTGAGGTGGTCGAGTCGCGCATGAGGCGGCAGAATCAAATTGACCACATCTATAATGAGTATGGGCTCTCCGTGAGCGAACTGGTCGCCCATGCGGATCCCGTATGGAAAAATGGTCAGCCGCCGATTCCCGAAATCGAGGCGCGTGTCGCCGAGCTTTCGGCAGGGATACAGGCGTTGGGTCCCGTGAACCTCGTCGCGATTGAAGAGTATAAGGAATTAGAGGAACGCTACACATTCCTGAAAGCGCAGGAAGAGGACTTGCAGAACTCGCGGGAACAAATTGTCCAACTCATCACGATGATTAACACGAAGTCCGGCGAACTGTTCCAGTCCACGTTTGAACAGGCGAACGCCAACTTTGAGAAGATGTTCACGAAGTTGTTCAACGGCGGACAGGCGAAACTGGTGTTGCTAGAGAACAGCGAGGATCCGCTCGAATGCGGCATTGACATCATCGCGCGTCCTCCCGGCAAACGCCCGCAGTCCGTCACGCTCTTGTCCGGCGGCGAGCGCACGATGACCGCCGTGAGCCTGCTGTTCGCAATCTTTATGATTAAGCCTGCGCCATTCTGTATGCTCGACGAGCTCGACGCCGCGCTCGACGACAGCAACATCGGGCGGTTCGTACAAGCGCTCAAGGAATTTCTGACGCACTCACAATTTTTAATCATCACGCACAACCAGCACACGATCGCGGCATCGGACATCATCTACGGCGTGACCCAGCAGGAGAAAGGCATCTCCAAAATCGTCTCCATGCGGCTGCACGAGATCGGCAACAAAAAGCTTGCCGTCGAGGCCCCTGGTGCAAAGCCAGCCCCGACCATCGAGGTCGAGACGGTTGTCGAGGAACCGTCCAAGAGGTCGCGCAAGAAAAAGACGGGAATGGCAATGCCGGATTAGGTTCATCTGATCCGTCGGCTCAAAAAAACGTCTGTCGCCCGTCTGTCGCGTCTGTCGCCCGACTTTCACTTTTCGGTTGCGGAAAAGGAAAGGAAACCTTATTATATTATTCCTTATGCACTCCGAACTTTTTCAGATTGGTCCGATTACGTTACGTATGTATGGGCTGTGCATGGCGTTCGGCTTCCTCGCGGCGTGGCGGATGCTGACCATCCTCTGCAAGCGGACGGGACAGAACGCCGATCAGGTGGCGATGCTGCTGACGTGGGTGATGGTCGCCGCGATCATCGGTGCGCGCACGGTGTATGTCGCCGAGCATTGGGCGGATGAGTTCGCGCGTAACCCCATGGCGGTCTTCCGCCTCGACCAGGGGGGGCTGGTGTACTACGGGGGGTTCATCGGCGCGATGATCCCGTACATCGCTTACGCGCGGTATCACCGCAAGAGCTTCTTCGTGATGGCGGACATCTCTGCTGCGGTCCTCCCCCTCGGACAGGCGTTCGGGCGCGTGGGATGCTTCATGCACGGGTGCTGTTTCGGCAACCGCACGGACACGTGTTGCGGGGTCTCGTTCCCGAAGGGGTCCCCGGCGTGGTGGGAACAGGTGAAGGCGGGGCTCATCAGCGACATCGCCCCCCGGAGTCTCCCGGTCATCCCGACCCAGCTCATCGAGAGCGCGGCGACGCTGGCACTGTTTGCGGTACTGTTCACGCTCTACCCCAGGCACCATCAGCGGCGCGGGTTCATCAGTGGCCTCTATCTCATCGGGTACGCGGTGTTGCGCTTCGGTATCGAGTATCTGCGGGGGGCCCCCCGCGCGGCGGTCGGCCCGTTCTCCATCAGCCAGGCCATCAGCCTCGCGCTGCTCGCCGTGGGGGCCGGGTGCGTCGCATGGGCTTTCACCACGAATAAACAGGATGTTCAGGATTGATCGAACTTGGCTATGAGGATGTTTAACCACAAAGGACACAAAGGATTTCACTATGGACACAAAGACTAATGATAAACGGTTAATGATAAATGGCATTGCTCACGAGACATTCCATTATCCTTTGTGTCCTTTGTGAAATCCTTTGTGTCCTTTGTGGTTAAAAAAAAACTGTGGTAAAAAAAAATGTGGTTAAGAAAAAGGAAATGACGTTATGAAAACACACGCTCTTGATGACTTCAACGCAGACCTCCGGCGTGACGCGCTCACGGCGCTCGCCGCGTCGGAAACGTTCCCGGCCCCGGGCGCGTTGTTCAACATGCACTGCCACTCGTTCTTCTCGTACAACGCCGACGGGTGGTCCCCCTCGCGCATCGCCTACGAGTGCCGCAGGGGGGGCCTCCGCGCCGCCGCACTGTGCGACTTCGACGTGCTGGACGGCCTCGGCGAGTTCCTGGAGGCGGGGCGCATCCTAGGGCTCCGCACGGCGGTCCACCTCGAGACCCGCGCGTATGTGCGCGAACAGGCGGCGGTGGACATCAGTTCCCCCGGCGAGCCGGGCGTGGCGTACATCATGGGGTGCGGCTTCACCGCGACCCCGAAGGCGGACACGCCGCAGGGCGTGTTCCTCGCGCGGTTGCGGCAGGGGGCCCAGGACCGCAACCTCGCGCTGATCGCCCGCATCAACGCCGCGCTCCCCGAGATCGCGCTCGACTACGCGCGCGACGTGACCCCCCTCACACCCAAGGGTGTCGCCACCGAGCGCCACATCATCCGCGCCTACGGCCGCCGCTCCAAGGCCGTCTTCACGGACGCCGCCCACCGCGCCGCGTTCTGGGCCCCCCTGCTGAAATGCGACGCGGCCGCCTACCCCCCCCTCGAGGCCAACGTGCCGAAATGGGAGGAGCTCGTCCGCAGCGCGCTCGCCAAGCGGGGGGGCATCGGCTACGTCCAGCCGGACAACAAGACCTTCCCCCCGGCGGACGAGTTCCTGCCGTGGGTCAAGTCCTGCGGCGCGATCCCGACCATCACGTGGCTCGACGGCACGAGCGGCGGCGAGGCCGAGCCCGAGAAGCTGCTCGACCTCATGACCGCCAAGGGGGGGGTTGCGCTGAACATCATCCCCGACCGCAACTGGAACCTGAAGAAGCCCGACGAGGCCGCGCGCAAACAGGCCAACCTCGATGCGATCGTCAGGGGCTGCGTCCGGCGCAACCTGCCCATCAACATCGGTACGGAACTGAACAAGGATGGCCTGCCGTTCGTGGACGACATCGCCGGCCCCGTGCTGGGCAAGTACGCGGACGTGTTCACGCAGGGGATGCACGTGATGATTGGGCAGACGCTCCTGGGGGGGTACGCCAACGCGCCCTACCTCGGCGAGCGCACGGCGGCCGAGTTCGCGGGCGTCGCGGAGCGTAACGCGTTTTTCGCCGCTGTCGGGGCCTCCCCCCCCCTGACCGAACGCGACGCCGGGGCCCTGCTCGACGCCGGCCCCGTCAAGGCGTTCGGGATGCTCGCGGACCGCGCGGACCGCGCGAGCGCGAAATTAGGAATTAGGAATGAGGAATTAGAAATGAGGAGTGAAATGGAAAACAGGATTCCTAATTCCTAATTCCTAATTTAAAATCGGAGGATGTTATGTCTAGCCTATCACTTTCAAGCAGCGGCCCACTAAGCGGGGAGATTCGTCTGCCGGGCGACAAGTCGCTCTCGCACCGTGCGGCGCTGTTCGCGGCGATGGCGGAGGGGGAGAGCGTCATCGGGCGTTTCCTCGTGTCCGGCGTGACCCGCGCGATGCTGGACGCGCTCTCCGCGCTTCAGGTGCCATGGCGGATGGAGGGGGACCGGCTCATCGTCACGGGGGGGGGGGTG
>WRML01000077.1 GCA_009777165.1 Kiritimatiellota bacterium | reverse complement strand
CCCCCCCCTGGAGGACAAGATACCCGACCTCGAACGCGCCGGATGGTAATGCCCCCTCACCGTACGCCGCAGCGACCACGACTTCAACAACCACGTCAACAACGTCCACTACGTCGAATGGGGGCTCGAGTGTCTGCCCGACGACTGGCTCAACACGCGCCAAGTCAGGCGCCTCGACATCACCTTTAAGGATGAGGCCCGCTGTGGCGACACCGTCCTCTGCGAGGCCGCCCCCCACACCAGCGACGTCCTTCTCCACCGCATCCGCCGCCCCTCCGACAACACCACCCTCGCCGTCATGCGCACGGAATGGGAAGCGACTGAAACAGCATAACCCCTCCCCGGCAAAGACATCCCACGGTTCAACCCGCTTACGAGATTTCCGTGTGCATTTGGGCGGTATTGGGACGTTTTTTTTTGGCGTTTTTTTGCTTGTAAAAGAAACACAACTGTGTTTTACTTTAAACATAAACATGTGGCTCGTTTCATGAAAGGAGGTATGACATGGCATACAGACGTAAAAAAGACACGGGCGGAGGCCCTAAGCTGGACATGACGCCGATGATTGACGTGGTATTTCAGTTGCTGATCTTCTTCGTGGTGGTGGTCAAACAGGAGGACATCTTCTCCGCGTTGTCCACCGCCCGGCCGAGTCCTGACGCAGGGATACAGCAACCGGACATCCCGTTGACCACCATCATTGTCAGTCCGCAGGGGTTCACCTTCAACGGCAAACTGATGCGCCTCAACGAGCTCGACCGCCAACTCGAACGCGTCGCCGCATTCAGCAAACAAGGAATGGTCGTGGTCAAATGCACGACGGACTCGCAGCACGGGCTGCTCGTGCAGGCACTCGACCTGTGCAGCAAGCACGGGTTGGCGAACCTCAACCTCTTCAGCATGTGAAGCCGACCGTTGAACATGCGTTAATCGGGACCCTCCGCGAGCACGGCTTGACGCTTGCGCTTGCGGAGTCGTGCACGGGGGGGATGGTCGCCATGCGCGTGACCTCCGTGCCGGGGGCGTCGGATGTTTTCCTCGGGGGGGTGGTGTGCTACGCCAACGCGGTGAAACGCGACATGTTGGGGGTCCCTCAGGAGATGCTTGACCAGCATGGTGCGGTCAGCGCCCCCTGCGCCAAAGCAATGGCGGAGGGGGTGAGGGAACGGCTGGGCGCAGACATCGCCGTATCCGTGACCGGCATCGCCGGCCCTGGCGGGGGGACCCCTCAGAAACCTGTGGGCCTGGTCTTCATTGGTGTCAGTACCCCCTCCGGCACACGCGTTGACCGCCATCTCTTTCTTGGCGACCGCCCTTCCATCCGCCAACACGCCGCCGATGCCGCCCTCGCCGCAGCGACCTCATTCGACAACATATGACAACCCGAGGATGGCGTGCGGGGGCAAGCATACGAAGCGTCTCAAAATAATCCATGCAGGGTTCTGGAACAAGTCTACTATAGCGAATTAACGTTAAACGTGTGCCATTCTGACATCCCTTGACGAGATGTTGCCGCAATACGCTTTTTAACCACAATGGACACGATTGCCTCTTGTATCCTTTGTGTTTATTGTGAAAACCACTGTATCCATTGTGATAAAAAATGGAATGGTTTTCAACTGAATTAACTATAATCCACCGTTCATTTCTGTCCCCGTACTGCCGCGAGGGCCTCGACAATCGCAATGCCGTTGCTTGTGCCGATGCGCGTGGCCCCGGCGCGGATCATGTCCAGTGCGGTGTCCAGCGTCCGCACCCCCCCGGCGGGTTTCACGCCCATCACGGGCCCCACTACCTCGCGCATGAGCCGCACGTCCCCGACCGTCGCGCCCGCCGTACCGAACCCCGTGGAGGTCTTCACGAAATCAACCCCCGCGCGTACCGCGAGCCTGCACACCGTGCGCTTCTCGTCATCGGTCAGGTAACACGTCTCGAGGATGACCTTTGAGATCACCTTGCTCTCGCGGCAGGTTTTCGCCATGTCATCAATTTCCGCGAAGACCAACTTCTCGTCCCCGGCCTGAAGCGCGCGCACGTTGATGACCATGTCAATCTCGCCCGCGCCTTTCGCGATCGCGTCGCGGGTCTCGAACGCCTTGGTCTCGGACGTGGACTGCCCCAGCGGGAACCCGATGGCGGCCCCCGTACGTACCCCCGACCCCTCCAGCAGGCTCACGCACCGCGTGACCTCCCCTGGGTTGATCGCGACCATCGCGAACCTATACTGCCGCGCTTCCTCGCACAGCCTCTCGATATCCGTCGGCTTCCCGAACGGCTTCAAAAACGTGTGGTCAATCATCGCCGCCAACGCCTGCGGCGTGATGGTGTCTGCGTTTAGCATAATCATATTTTTTTAGTTTTTAGTTGTTAGTTGTTAGTTTTTAGAAACAATGATTCGCAAGGCATAACCACAAAGCAATGCTCTAAAAACTAACAACTAACAACTAAAAACTTCTCCCTTTCAAAACGTCAACAAGCACTTTACCGCATCGCCCGACTTCACTGCCGCGACCGCGTCGTCGAACTGCTCGACCGGGAACGTGTGCGTCACGAAATCGGCCGCCTTGAGCTTCCCCTCGCGTATCCACTGGCACAGGGGGGCCTGCGCCTCGCGCTCGCGCCAGCGCGTGGGCCACTGGTGGATGATCAGGTTGAAGTTGTAGGGCCCCCTCGACTTCTCGACCGTCAGGGCCGGCGCGGCGATCACGCCGTACACGCCGATGGTCCCCCCCAGCTTGATCAGCGGCACGGCGGCGTTCACGATCTGCTCGCTGCCGACCGCGTCCACCACCACATCCAGCGACCCCGGGGCGACGTCCAGGGCCCCCGGCGCGAACACCGCATCCGCGCCCATCCGCAGGGCCCGCTCGCGCTTGTGCGCCAGGGGGTCCACCAACCCGACCCACCTCACGCCCAGCAGTTTGCAGAACGTCACGAAGCTCAATCCCACCGGCCCCGCGCCGAAGACCAGCACCCTGTCCTTGGGCTGGATATTGAAATCGCCGATACCTCCATAGACCTCGCGCCACGTGCAGAGCAGGGCGGCCTCCGCCGCCGGGATGTCCGCGTCCACGGTACGCTGGATCTCGTAACACTCGAACCATCCGTGCGCCTCATCCGCCACGCCGTCCTCGCCCATCGCGTCGTGGTCATTGATGAGCACATACTCGCAGAACCCCCCCCACGCCGAGGCGAGGCCCTCCTTGAACGCAAACACCATCCCCCCGATCGCGCGGTCGCCGACCGTGAACGAGCGCACCTTCGCGCCCACCTCGCAAACGATGCCCGTCCCCTCATGGCCCAGCACCGTGGGATAGGCGTCCACCCCCGGGAAATGCCCTGATATGAGTTTCCCGTCCGTCGCATTGCACAACGCTGCGACATCCACCTTCACCAGCGCCTGATACGCCCCCACCTCCGGTACCGCAAGGTCGCGGATGGTGATGACATCAGGTTTCTCGACAACGACAGTTCTCATTATTTTTCCCCGTTCATTTTTTCTCACACAAAAACACAAAGGCTTTCGGTCCTCAGGGCTCGCGGGACGCTTGCCCCTACCATTACAAAAGGTAAAGGGGCGTTTTGCGCCCCTCTACCCGTACACACTATAAACACCAGCAAAAAAACCGCCCTTTTTTGCCATTGCTGAAACCTCCCGAACGCCAAGAGGACACCATTACTGTATGGGCTGCACAAACTTCCCGGGCCAAGGGACATCTGCTACGACTTTTCCGGAAGCAGGGCCCAGCGCATCGCTTGCAAGGCAGAATGACAGCGCAATCAGCAGGATTGCCGCAATGGAACCAAGCACGATTGCAAAAATGGTGAAGCCTTGGGGCCCCGCCGGCGCAGACGCATAATCGGTGATCGGCATCATCTGGATGCCGTCCATGGACGTGTCATCGGTAGCGGCGGTGTCAGCCCCGGGGCGCTTGATCTTCAGCGTCTTCTTTTGGGTGACGGTGGAGGACAGGTCAGCACCCGCGTCTGTCGGCAGGACAGAGTCCGGGATGCGCGAGGTCTGTCGGATCGGCGCGGTGCCGGACTTGGCGGTCGGCGACGTAATCGGCGTGACCGGGGACATCGGCGCGGACAAGTCGGACGGCCGTTTCAGACGGATTGTCTTGGGGGGGCCTCCGGCATCTGCTGGCTTAATCGGGATGGACGTTGCACCAATCGCGGAGTCCAGCGAGATGCGCGAGGTTTTCGATTTCGACGCCTGAACCTGCGCTGTGGTCGGCGTGGGGATCGCGGATGTCGCGCTTGGGGAGGTCGCCCCGGGCGCCGCGACAGGCGTAGGTGCCGTGACGGGCGCGGGCGGCGTGACCGGGGTCAGCACGACGGGGGTCAGTTTCACCGTTGTCCCCGGGTCTGCCGAAGAGGCCGTTTCCGAGGGGGGTGCCGCAGGGTTGGTTGCCGCGGGCGTGATCGGTTTCAGGCGAACCGTGATGGGGCGAGGCGCGCCAGGCGCTGCAGGGGTTGCCTTGGGAGGGATGTTTCCTTGTTCTTGATCTGACATGGTCTCTGTCTCCGTTTTACGATGGGCGGTTAGACCGCCATCACTTCCGCTTCTTTGTTTTTCAACTCCGTGTCCACTTTCGCGATATGCGCATCCGTCGCCTTCTGGACATCGTCCAGCCCGCGGTCGCGCTCGTCTTCCGTGATTTTTGCGTCCTTTTGCAACGCCTTGATCGCCTCGTTCGCGTCGCGCCGGACGTTCCGCACGGCCACGCGCGCCTCCTCAGCCTGGCGCCGGGCGACCTTGACGATCTCCTTGCGGCGTTCCTCGTTCAACTCCGGGATCGGCACACGCACGACACGTCCGTCGTTCCGGGGGGTGACGCCGAGGTTCGCCGCCAGAATCGCCTTCTCGATTTCCGGCAGGGCCGTCGGGTCAAAGGGCGTGATGACAATGAGACGCGGCTCCGGAGTCGAGATATTCGCCAGGTCGCGCAGACGGGTCGGCGTGCCATAGTAGGCGACCTGCACCCCGTCCACCAGCGCGGGCGAAGCCTTGCCCGTCCGCAATCCCGCGAACTGGTCCTTCAACATCTTCAGCGTGTTGTCCATCTTCTCCGTCGTGTCCGTCATCACATCTTTCAGGGTCAACATGAGTCTTACCTCCTTTTTTCCATATCACGGGTTAGGCTTGGCCGCCGCGCGTGCCGGGCCCCACCAGCGTGCCGATGGTCTCGCCGCGCACGACGCGCTCCAGCGCTTCCTCGTCAAAAAAATTAAACACCACAATCGGGATTCCGTTGTCCATGCACACCGCGAACGCCGCCGAGTCCATCACACCCAGGCGCTTCATCAGCGCGTCCTCATACGACACCCTATCGTAGCGCGTCGCGCTTGGATCCAGGTTCGGGTCCGCCGTGTAGATGCCGTCAACCTTCGTGGCCTTGAGCAGCACCTCCGCCCTGACCTCGCTGGCGCGCAGCGCCGCCGCCGAGTCGGTGCTGAAATACGGGTTACCCGTGCCGCCCACGAAAATCACGACGCGCCCCTTTTCCAAGTGCTTCACCGCGCGGCGCTGGATGAAGGGCTCCGCAATCTGGTGCATCTCGATTGCTGTGAGGATGCGCGTGTCCAAGCCAAGCCGCTCCAGCGCGTTCTGCATGGCCAAGCCGTTGATGATGGTCGCGAGCATCCCCATGTAATCGCCCGTCGTGCGGTTGACACCTTTCGCCTCGCCCTTGAGCCCTCGGAAGATATTTCCGCCGCCCAGCACGATGCCGATCTGCACACCCATCTGCGCCACACGCGCCACGCGCCGCGCCATCGAGTCCAGGGTATCCGGGTCAATGCACTCGCCCGAATGCCGGTTGCCCAGCACCTCGCCGCTCAGCTTCAGCAAGACGCGCCGATACTTCAGAGTGTTCGAATCCGCTTCCAAAACAAAACCCTTTCACACGCAGCCGTCAGGTTTTATGACGGTAGATGATGCGCCCCTTGGTCAGATCGTACGGCGATATTTCCAAGGTCACCCGATCGCCCGCAGCGATCTTGATGAAGAACTTTCGCATTTTCCCTGAAATGTGGGCAAGCACCTCATGCCCGTTTTCCAGTTTCACTTTATACATCGTGGCGGGAAGTACTTTCATCACCACCCCTGCCACCTCTATCGCATCATCACTCGGCATAAACTCCTATAAAAAAGCCACATCACCACAAAAACAGGTATACTTTACCATACCGTGACGCATTTGGCAAGCCCCGCAAGCATTTCTTCGCAAGATTTTTTCCGTCGCATATAGAATATACAAAGGACACTGTTTTTTCCCGTGCCCTTTGCATCTGTTATCAATGAGACGAACCCCCACAGCAACCGCACTCCAGAGAACCGAAAAAAAATCCCCCGTACCCACGTAAGTTTGCCTTGCCGCGGGTGAAGGGGATTTTTTTGTGAAACGGGAAAATACAAGGAACGTTAGGGAATGTGTCTAGGGCGTCGGAACATCTAAATCTTACATTTTTTCCGCACTGTGGCATATTTGGTGTCTCACGTATGAAAAAGGAGATGCCATCATGAAAAGCAAACAGATATATCTGGCGACAGACGAACGCAACGAACTGGAGCGGTTCGCCAAGACAGGCGTGCGCAACACCCGGCGGGTCAACCGCGCAAAGATCATACTCGCGCTCGACACGTCCGGAGGCCGTTTTCGATGGCAGTCGATGGCCGCCGACGGCAGTCGAAACTGGAAACGAACGGAGCTGTCCGCGCTGGCCATCCAATGCCTTGGCTCGAAGCGTATCCCGTGCCCCATCGGTCGCGCCTGTGCCGACGGGGCCCCCTTTTCCTGCGGACATGGGGGGGGGCGTTTTTCTGCCGCGTATTAACTTCTTCCCTTGCCTTCCCCCCCGCAAAAGTGATATGTTGACGACTGAATCAATGGAGCAGTAGATTCATCACATGAATTGAGAGGCAATCATGAAAGAAACGTTAATCCTATTGGCAATACTCGTGACCGTCATGAACGCTCCAGCGGATTCGTCCATCATCACAGATTTGAAAGAGTATAACAGGTTAGGTCAACACGATCCGGCAACTCCGTTCACGATAGAGCGTTTTGCGCAGATGGATAAGATTCAGGATCGCGTCACTCCTCTTATACGCCAAGAATATGCTACGCTCACAAATGGCGAGGTCACCCCTATTCTACGTGAGCTGTTAAGCGATTCCGAGGTCATGGGCTTTTGTTTAGCCGTCCTGAACGGTCAGCTTTCAACCTATCCTGCTGACATTCAAGCCGACATATTGAAAAAAGTATTTCTTGCCGCACCGGATTCGCAACGGTGGCGTGTTCTGCAATTGCTCCTGATGGATTTTCCTAAGACACTGTTTTCAGGAGAGGATATTCAGCAATGGCTTGTGAAAAAAATCAATGGAGGGATGCCGGGGGGAGCGTTCTATTTTATCCTGACAGAAGAGAGTGCCGATGCAGTGTCTAAGGCAGCTACTGCGAGCATGAAGCGGTTTTCCAAGTCAAGAGGACACAACGAGACGAATATCCTTTCATTGCTGAGTGTCGTGTTCCTTGCCTCCCGTGGAGACGAGAACGCAATCAATCTGCTGGATTCGTTGCTGGAACAGCGCGACATCAATTCCTTGCTCGACATGACCTACGTCATTCCTGCTGCGGCGATGTCAGGGAACGAAAAATTGATAAAAAAGATTCGCGACATCATTCTAACTGACAAACGTAATCGTTACGACGGTGGCATGCCATTAACAACATCCTTTGCACAGGAGGCTGCCGCTTCATGCGCATTAACCATCGAAGGCTTCCCAAAGGTTGGCCGTTGGAATGAATACGATGAGGGAATAAAGAAGAAGGTGCATGGCTGGTTGAAAGACAACCCCACGCACAAGGTCAAGCTGGAAAACCCCTGTGTGTTCTTCAGAGAGACTTGTTTTCAATGTATCATCCCCGCAATGCGGCGAACCTATGAGGGAGAATGATTCGTGGTTCGTGATGAGTGGCGAGTGGCCGGGAAAAATGAAACAACTCATTTATAGTCTAGTGTTCTGTCCGATACAGATTACAAGATGATTGAGCCTTTCGGATTTTCGCCAAGATGTCGTCGGGTTTCTTCGTCCATGAGAATGAACGCCC
>WRML01000076.1 GCA_009777165.1 Kiritimatiellota bacterium | reverse complement strand
CTACCGCAACCGGCTGCCAAAGACCGACGACCGCTTCAACCTGCTGGCCGCAGGGTTGTGGAATTACACCATCACCTGAGACACCCTGTCCAACCGGCGCTTGCTTGCATTTTTTTTGCGCAATCCTTATACCCCAACATGTCTAATGAACTCGCCGCATGAAACTATACACTTCTGTCTTGCAATTCACCTTTTTATTTACGCTGATAGACACTAGCGTAGCAAGGGCGAAGCCCTTTCAGGGCAAAGCGTACCAATGACAAGTTAAAACACTATAGAACAACGTGACCGTTGATCATTCGTCACTCGCCAGTGAAACTTAGGCTTGCCTTGCCACCTTTTACGGTCACGGTGCCGAAGCCGGTGTCCGTGCTGAGGAAGGATCGGCTGGACTTGGGGGCCCCCGGCCGCAGGACAAGCGCCTGGTCAACCGCGTCGTAGCGCACGCCGGACAACGCCTCGATGAGCGCGTAGCTCGACATCGCCCGCGCATACCAATGCCCGCACTCATACTCGTTGAATGGGTTGCGGCGGACGCCGTCGTGACGCTTGCGGCAGATGCGCACAATCTCCAGCCCCTTGTCCGCCTCGCCCATCATGATCAGGTGCGACGCCACCTGATACTCGATGCCCGTCCACACCTCATCGCTGTAGACGAACGGCAGCAGCGGCTTGCCCCCGCGCGGCCACGAGCAGAGCAGCAGCCCGCCGTCGTCGCCCATCGCATACGAGGGACGCTGCGGGTTGGCATGCTGCGAGAGGTCGCGCTTCAAATTATACTTGTGCACGGCGAGCAGGTGGCTGCGCACCATCTTCGGGTCCACGAGGTCCTCGCCGATGCCGCACACCCGCGCCATCCAGAACCCCAGCACGCCGTCGGACAGGCACCCCGTGCCGTACTGGTACTTGGGCCCCTCCTCGTTCACGCGCTCGGCGATCTCGCGGTACGCCTCGCTCTGGTCGCGCGGATTGATGCGCCCGAAATTATTCTTCAACCCCTCCTTCTTCACGATCTGGATGAAGTACTCGCCGTTGAACAATTCCTTCTCCATGCGCGCGCGGCCCCTCGCGAGAATCTCGCGGTAGCGCGACACATCCTCGCCCATCGCCTCGCCCATGCGGGCGGACGCCGCGAGGGCCCCCAGGTAGAAACTCCCGCAATGCCCGTCCGGCCCGTAGTAATTGATGTCATACGTGTTGTGGTGGCTCTCCTCGGGCAGGCCCGTCTCATCCGGGTCCCACGTCCTGACCGCGTAATCCATGGCGGCCCTCACGTTCGGCCAGAACGTCGCGAGCCACGCCTTGTCGCCGCAGGTGCGCCACTCGCGGTGCACCGCCATGATCTCGCCGCAATGCCCGTCAATCGCATCGAACGCGCCGCCGCCGGGCGAGATCGGCAGGTTCTTGCGGAACGCCTGCCGCCCGCTCTCCTCCTGCCCCTCGAAGAACTGCGTCCGCCGCAGGCCCCGCTCCAGCGACGGGAACAAACGGCTGATCGCCTGGGCATAATTCCACACGTGCGAGCAGGTGCCGTCGCAGCACCCCCCCCCGTCGCCGCACCCCTCCCAATTCCACAGCCGCCCGTCGTGCTGCCGCAGCACCGTCGGCGACTTCAGGATCGTCAGGTTCGCCGCCACCGCCTCGACCACCTCCGGCGGCAGCGACGTGTCGTAAAACGCATCGCTGAACGCCTTGCTCCGCGCGCGCAGGCCCTCGGCATTCTCGCGCCAATACTCCGCGACCTGCCGGATGGACTTGAACTTCACCGCATACCACGGCGTGTACATCGTCGGGATGAAGTCCGGGTCATCGCAGCACCCGCCCTCGCAATCGCATTCCGCCTTGAGGGGGGGGTCAGGGACCCACTTGCCGAAATCCTTGCCCTCGAAATCCTCGAACACCACCACGCGCGACGGGTCCCTCACGAGCTCGTTGCCCGTGCCGGTCAGAAGCTCCGCGATGCCCAGGTCGCTGAACACGACATGGTCCACGTTGATATGCCCCCACCCCTCCGTCGCCTTGTCAACGATCCGCACCTGCGCCTTCTTCCCCATCCACTGCGACGCGTCGAACGACTTCCACACCAGCGTCTCCGTGCCCTCGCCCGTCGCCGAGCGCACCGCCTCCCCGCCCACCAGCAGGTCCACGCACGTCCTCCCCTCATGGTTCCCCCCCCCCACGAGGAAATGCACGAACGTCTTCGACACCTCGAACGCCGGCGACGTCAGCGTCCCGGCCGCCACATCCCCGTAAGGGTCGAACGTGTTGACCAGCCCCTTGCCGAGGAACCCCGTCACGGGCTGCTGCCCCGCGGTCCCCCCCCTCGACGGCCCGTTGTGGAACGCCGCGACAGCCGCGCCCGGGGTGCCGCTCATCCTGCCGTAACGCTGGCCGCTCCCCGGCACATACCAGCACGTGTTCAGGCGGATCGTGCGCCCCTCCCCCGGCTTCAGCTCGAACGGCACCGACAGGGAGGCCCCCGGCGCATTGCCCTCCACGGGGGGGTTGTCAACCATGCGCCCCGACGCCACGTTGTCCCACGCGATCGTCAGCGCGTCCCACCCCCCCCCCCTGAACCAGCAATGGTCAACCCGGGCCCCCGGGTCATCCACGAACACCGCGAACGCCCCCCCCCTCTCCCGTGTCTCATCCTTCGCCGGACGCGCGTACAACACGAAGCCCCCCTCCACCGCCCCGACCGAGCTATTGTTGTCGCCCATGAAATTGCGCGTGTTGAACGAGAACACCGCCCGCACGGTTTTCTTGCCCGTGTTCGTGAAGCGGTACTCCAGGGCCCCCGCCGGGAGGCTCGACGCATCCGCGTCCGGGGGGGTGAACGGGCTCCACGCCGTCAGCTCCACGCTCAGGGGGACCGCCCTGTCCTTCAGCGAGACCGTCGCGAACGGGAACCGCGCATCGAACGCGCACTCGCGGAAACGCGGGAACCCGTAGGTGCGCCCCGACGACCCGTTGCCCGCCCCCCCCACGCCGAAATACTTCCACTCCGGGATGGGCCCCTCCAGCACACGCGCCACATTCCCGGCCCCCCCCTCGCCCAGCACGCACACCGCCGCGAAGCACGACGGCTCATGGTTGAACTCCATACGGTGACGCACCGACATCGCCGAAATCGCCCCGTAGCCCTCCACGCAAAACATCCCGGCCCCGATCCCCCCCACGGGGAACGCGATGCGGTTCAGGTTCTCCCCCGTGTACGGCGCGTTGAACTTCCGCTCCCCCCCTACCCCAACGACCGCCACCGAAACCACCGCCAGCCCAACCAGAATTTTACGCCTCATAACCTCATCCCTCCATACGTTAACAGTTCGGATTTACGGTAACACAAACGCCATCCCGACGCAATAGAAATTAGGGTGTGTTGACACAAAAGGCTGAAAGCCCTCACGCCTGTGTCGCGAAGGCGCAACCTCTGGAGTGCGGCGGCTCGCCGCCGCTTTTCGTCGCGTGGGCTTGCCCCCGCGCGGGGACGGTTGTAGGGGCGAACCCGTGTGTCCGCCCGGTCGCTGGCGATATCGTAACATGAAAATATAATTTCCGGGGAAGTCCAGAGCATTTTAAAAAATCTCGTGTCCGTTTCCCGCCAAAGGCTGAAAGCCCTCGTGCAAATGGAGGGCGAGCGTCCCCGCGAGCCGTGAGGGCTGAAAGCCCTCACGCCCTATTTCTCCGCCCTGACCTTGAAGAACTGGGTGGGGAGTGTGGCGTCGAGGGTCGCCCGGTGGAGGGCGTCACCGGGGAGGCGTTCGATGGAGAGGGTGCCGTCGGTCTCGCGCAGCGGTACCCACTCCACGAGGTTGGTGGAGGTGTAGACGGCGTAGGCGTAGTCGCCCGCAAGGGGGATGCCGTTGGTCGCCCACGCCAGTTCGACGGCGGGCACGGGGGCGCCCGGGATGACCGTGATCCCCCCGGTACCAACCCACGGGTTCCCGATGCGGATGGCCTTGCCCCACCATGTCGCCGCGCCGTCGGCGATGGGGCCGCCCGTCACGTCGCCGCGCGTCTCCCAGTCTTGCGCGTTCTCCGCCGTGACGTAGCTCACGAAGGCGCCGGTGCCGTTGCCGTAGAAGTCCGCCCCGACAGCGTCGGGGTACAGCCCCGTGTAGATAATCTCTGTCAATGCGATGTTGGCGCCGAAGACTCGCCCCCCGAACTTGACCCCCGTCGAGGGCGTCTTGATGCTCGGGAAGCGGGTGTTGAAGAAGGCGGAGGTGCCGATGTTGGTCACGGAGGCGGGGATGGTGAGCCTTCCCGTGAAGCCCGTGCAGCCGTTGAAGGCCGAGTCGCCGATTGACCCCAAGGTGTCGGGGAGCACGAGCGGCCCCGTGAGCTTGGCGCAATACAAGAAGGCGGCCTCGCCGATAGTCTCCACGCTGTCCCCGAGCGTCAGCCCGCCCGCGAGGTCCGAGCAAACGTAGAAGACGTAGTCGCCGATGACCCTCACGCTCCCCCCGAGGGTCAGCGGGCCCTTGATGCCTGAGCAGCCCACGAAGGCTCTGTCGCCGATGATCTCCACGTCATCCCCGATGGTCAGCGCGCCGTCGAGACCGGTGCAATCCGCGAAGGCTCTGTCGCCGATGACCCTCACGCCGTCGGGGATCGTAAGCGACCCCGTGAGGCCCGTGCAGGCCACGAAGGCGTAGTCGCCGATGGTCTCCAAGTCCAGCCTGGCACCTCCGAACGTCAGGTTCGTGAAGCTGGCGCAGTTGTAGAAGGCGTAGTCCCCGAGCGCCGTTATGACGCCGGGGATCGCAATATCCCCCGTGAGCTTGTTGCAGTAGTAGAAGGCGCACATCCCGATGTTCGTCACGCCGCCCGGGATCGCCAGCGGCCCCGTGAGGTAGACGCAGTAGAAGAAGGCGTAGTCCCCGATGTCCCTCAGCGTGTCGGGCAGGACGAGGCTGGAGGCCTTTGCGGAGTTCGCGCCGAGGATGCCGCCGCCGGTCGTCCGCGGGCTGGTGATGGCAATGACGCGCTCGCCCCCGACGAACGGGTGGTTGAAGTTGAGCTCCCGCGCGGCGGCGGGCGCGGCGAGGCAGTCCGTGACCGTGAGGTCATCCCCGTCCGCCGTGACCTCGAACTCCCATCCCGAGGTATGCGTGATGACCGACGGCGAGCCGGGCGTGTACGTCCACGAGCGGTCGGTGCGTATCTCCCTTCCCTCCCACTCTGCGATGCCGTTGGCGGTGAGACCGCCGGCGGGGGTCACGTGCGGATCCCAGCTCGCGATATTCGCCTCCGAGACCCATGACACGGCATACGTGCTGAACCAACCACCGGCATCCCCGTAAATGTTCGCCGAGGCGGCGGGATAGCCGCCCCTGAAATACACCGTCTCCAGCGACAGGTTGGTTCCGAAGGCGTTTGCCCCGAACGAGACCCCCGTCGAGGGCGTGGAGATGCTCTGGAAGCTTGTCAAGGCAAAGGCACTCTCCTCGATGGTCGTCACGGAGTCGGGGATTGTCAACGACCCCGTGAACCCGCTGCAGTTGTTAAAGGCGACGGCCCCGATGTGCGTCAAGGCGGCGGGAAGCGTCAGCGGCCCCGTGAAGCCGGTGCAGCCGTTGAACGTGTATTCATCAATATACGTCAGCGTGCTGGGCAGGGTGAGGCTGGTCGCGCTTCTGCCGTTGCCAAGGATGCCGCCGCTGGTGGTCCGGTTGCAGTAGGTGGCGACGATCGTGTAAGCCCCGTTGTTCACGGGCGCGGCGAAGGGCAGGACGTCCGGGGGGGTAGGCCAGGCGGCGCAGTTTCCGACCGTGAGCTGGGTGCCGTTTGCCGTCACGCCGAACGACCATCCCATGGCGTTGGTGATGTACGATGTCGCCCCCGGGACAAACGTCCAGTCCTCGTCCGAGGCACGCGCGTTCGTCGCCACGAGCAACGCCGCCGCCAATGTGATCGTCAATGTCTCTCTCTTCATGTGAGTTCCTTCCCTAATGGCTCGGTAAAAACAGCATTGAGTATGCCAGAAACAGGGGGGGGATGCAAGCACGCGTTTGGGGATAAAAACCACATTTTTCCGGGGAGAGAGAGAATTAGAAATTAGGAATTAGGAATTAGAAATTAGGAATGAGGGGACGAAGGAGACCTAGGGGACGAAAGGATGTTGCTGAAACCCCCTCCGTCCCCTGTGTCCCCTAAGTCCCCTCTCCTCGAGCATTCTAAGGATGTTGCTGAAACCCCCTCCGTCCCCTGTGTCCCCTAGGTCCCCTCTCCTCGAGTATTATAAAGCTTGAATCATCTGCGTCATCTGTGTGCTGAAATGCGATAAAATCGCTCAAAACCGTTTCTTGCGCTTTCCTCTGCCGCGAAAAAATGCTATTGTATCTTCTATTTGGAAAAAAGTCAGGATGATGTTGCTTCGTCAAAAATCTCCGCGACGCCGCAGCCCTGCGAGAGGTTATGCGCATTTGCTGGGGGCCGTCGCCGCCTTGATGTTACACGGCGCGCCGCCGCAGAAAGACGCGCCCGAGTCGCACACGCAAACGTTTACGTTTGCCGCGCCGGACATCGCGCCCACGCCTGACGGCTACACGCGCATCACCCTCGACGGGGGTATCCCAGACGCGCGGCCGGGACATCCCCTCCTGCCCGTGAGGGGCGTGTCCATCCCGTTGCCCGCAGATATCGAGATTGTCTCCGTCACCGTCACGCCGCACCCCCCCCAAGAGATCGCGCTCGCGCATCCCGTTGTCCATGCGCAGCAACCGCACGTGCCGGGCGAGGCCCCCGTCAGTGTCCCGCCCGACGCGGAGGTCTATCAGCGCGACGAGTTCTACCCCCCCCTCAACGAACACCTGTGGCGGACGGACGCGGCGGACGGCGGCACGTTGTTGTCGCTCCGGCTGTACCCCGTGCGCTACAACCCCGTGCGCAACTCGCTGCTCGTCTCGGGCGCACTGACGGTGACCGTCGCCTGGCAGGTCCCCCCACCTAAGGCGGCGCAATTCGCGGGGGGGGGGCCGCTGGCGCCGGGGGAGACCACCTACCTCGTCATCGCGCACCCGTCGCTCATCACGAACGCGCCGCCCGTCTGGAACCTGGACGCGTTGTGCGCCTTTCGCGAGCAGGAGGGCTACACGACGAAGATCGTCACGACCGACTGGATTTACGACAACTACACCGGGCCCAACCCGCCCGCGCAGATCCGCGCGTTCCTGCAGGACGCGCACCAGCAGTGGGGCGTGCAGTACCTGCTGCTCGTCGGCACGTTCGACCTGCTGCCCGCGCAAAAACTCCGCGTGAGCGTGTACGAGTCGGGGGGGTACCGCGTCGGGGACATCCCCTCGGACGGGATTTACTACGGGTGCCTGACGGGTTCCTTCGACGGCAACGGCAACGGGATCTACGGCGAGCCGGACGACGGCGAGAACGGCGGCGACGTGAACCTGACGGCGCAGGTCATGGTCGGCCGGTTCCCGGTTGACACGCCCGAGAAGCTCGCCCACACCGTGCGCAAGACACTCCGTTACGAGGCCGCCACGCCTGCGGACCTCGCCCCCGCCGCCTTCATCGCCGAGCGCGTGGACTTCGGTTCCATCCTCTATGCGACGGGTTTCCTGGAGGAGCTCCGCCTCGGCAGCGCCACCTACGCGTTCGACTCGCTCGGCTTCGCCAACGCCCTCACCACGCACCCGTTCGACGCCAGCCACACGCTCTACGAGTCCCCCGCGCTCCAATGGACCGCCTCCGACGCGCTCACCTTCCTCAACCGCAATTACTCCGCCATCAGCCACCTCGGCCACGCCTCCGAACGCTACTGTTTCAAGATCGATCTCTCCTCCCCCTTCACCCAAGGCTCCCTGAAGGCGTTCACGAACGACATGCCCTACTTCCTCTACTCCCAGGCCTGCGACGCGGGCGCGTTCGACACGCCCGGCTGCGTCGCCGAGCAATTCGTCACCGCCACCAACGCCGCCTTCGCCGCCATCATGAACGGGCGCGACGGCTTCGAGTTCTCCAACGTCATCGGCGGCTACTCGCACTTCTTCCACCGCGCGTTCGTGGACGACGCGCTGCGCGGCACCCACACCCGCCTCGGGGAGATCAACGAGGCCTCGCGCCTCAGGAACATCGCCAACGCCGTCGGCATCGCCCCCCCCTACTGGCGCTGGGTCT
>WRML01000075.1 GCA_009777165.1 Kiritimatiellota bacterium | reverse complement strand
GTCATGATCCGTGGCGGGGACGACGCGTTCTACCGTGGCGGCAAGACCTCGTCCATCTACGAGGACGGCGCGGTGAGCAACATCGCGGCGTTTTATGATGCCATCGTCAAGGGCGACGTGTCGAACCCGACGCTCGCGCCGAGCATCCAGAGCAACCTCATCACCATCATGGGGCGCAAGGCCGCCTACACCGGCAGGCCCGTCACATGGGACGAGACCCTCGCCGACACCGAGCGCCTCGACGCGAAGCTCGACGGCCTGAAAGTCTAGGGAATGTTTTAATGTTTTTTTGACAGGATTACAGGATTAAACAGGATTGCTATGGGAAGGTTTTAGTTTTTAGAGGAAGTTTGTTTATGCCAGTGTTGTCTATGTTTTATGGGATTATTGTCCGTATGTACAATGAGAAGTCCGCCAAGCATAATAAGCCGCACATCCATGTGGAGTGCGCGGGGGATGAGCTTGTCGTCACGTTTGACGGTGAGACGCTGGAAGGCGGGCTCCCGCCGTCCAAGCGGCGGCTCCTGGACGCATGGATTGAAATTCACCGCGACGAGCTTTCCGCGAACTGGACAACCCTTTCGAACGGGGAAGGGTTTTTTAAGATTGACCCGCTGAAATAAGGTTCTCATCATGCTGCAGCCTGCCATCATTCATGTTAAGCCCGGTGCCGGGTATACGCTTTCCCTGCGTTATGAGACAGGGGAGGAACGGCTGTTCGATGCGTCGCCCTACCTCGGGGGCGCATGGTTCGGCGAGCTTCGCGACATCGCCTATTTCCGTGCGGTCCGTCTTGCCCGGGACGGTTCGGGAATCGAATGGCCGAACGGGCAGGATATCGCGCCGCACGAGCTTTACGACCTTTCCGTCCCGCAACCACGGGGGAAGTGTCGAGTCGCCAGTAGCTAGTTATCGAGTCGGCTCGATTCTGGTCGAGTCGGCTCGATTCGAATCGAAACTAAAAAAAAAAGAAAAAGGAAACGTTATGAAAACAAACAATCACATGAAGTACATCACCGTGGCACTCGCCGCCACACTCGTATTGACAACCGCACGCGCCGCGACCCCGATGGTCTCGGCAGGGGGGTACCACACCGTCGCGCTGAAGGAAGACGGCACGGTGTGGACGTGGGGAGATAATTATAACGGGCAGCTCGGCGACAACACGTGGATAAGCAGATACACCCCCGTGCAGGTCAAGGGCGAGGAGGGTGAGGGGGTGTTGTCCAATGTCGTCTCAGTCGCGGCAGGGGGGGACCACACCGTCGCGCTGAAGGAAGACGGCACGGTGTGGGCGTGGGGAGATAATGATTTTGGGCAGATTGGCGACGACACGTGGACAGACAAAACGACCCCCGTGCAGGTCAAGGGCGAGGGTGGGGTGGGGTGGTTGTCCAACATCGTCGCCGTCGCGGCAGGGAGGCGCCATACCGTCGCGGTGAAGGACGACGGCACAGTGTGGGCGTGGGGGTGGAATTATTCCGGACAGCTCGGTAACGGTACGTGGATAACCCGATATACCCCCGTACAGGTGGACAATGGGGGGTTGTCCAACATCACCGCAGTCGCGGCAGGGGAAGAGCATACCGTCGCGCTGAAGGACGACGGCACGGTGTGGGCGTGGGGGTATAATGGTTCCGGACGGCTTGGCGACGGCACGATGGTAGACCAAAATACCCCCGTGCAGGCCAAGGGAGTAGGGGGCGAGGGGGTGTTGTCCAATATTACCGCCGTGGCGGCGGGGGATTCCCATACCGTCGTGGTAAAGGACGACGGTACGGTGTGGGCATACGGGTTGAATAGTTACGGGCAACTCGGCGACGGCACGACGACACAGCGCACGACCCCCGTACAGGCGGGGGGGGGGGGGTTGTCCAACATCGTCGCCGTCGTGGCGGGGGGGTTGCATACTGTTGCGCTGAAGTCTGACGGCACGGTGTGGGCATGGGGGTTGAATAGTTCTGGGCAACTCGGCGACGGCACGTGGGAGAACAAGTTCACCCCCGTGCAGGTCTTGGGCGCGGGGGGGGAAGGAATGTTGTACTTGCTGGCGGAAGTGCAAGGCGTGTACGTCACCGCTATCACGGTTGACGGCTCGCGCAATGTGACGCTGGTTTTGGACGGCGAGGCGGCGGGGGTCACGGTCGAGATGTCGCTCGACCTCTCGGACCCCTTGGGCTGGTCGGAAGTCCCGTCGGGTCTGATCACCCCCGTCTCGCCAAACACGATTAAGATTGACGCGGCCGCGCTCGGCAGTGCCAAGGCCGCGTTCTTCAGGGTGAAGGGAAGTTTATAGTTTTTAGTTTATAGTTTATAGTTTTTAGTTTCGAGTTGAATCGAGTTGAATCGAGAAGAGTCGAGCCGAATCGAAACTAAAAACTTCTTCTAAAAACTAAAAACTATAAACTAAAAAAAAAGGAAAGGAACCATCATGCAACTGAAAGAAAACTGCAAATACGCGCTGCTCGTGCCGACGAGCATGGGGGTGCGCATCACGCCGGTCAACGCCCAGCCCGTGCATACGGGCGGCGCGTTCATGATGCAGGCGACGAGCGCGGAGACGAACGTCGCGAGCGTCGCGGCGTACCTCGGGCTGCCCGTCAAGGTGCTGACCGCGTTCGTGAGGGGGAGCCCCGTCTCGCAGATCATCAGGGACAACCTCCGCGCGCGCGGCATGGACTTCGAGGGGCCCGAGGTCGCGCAGGGGGGGCCGTGGGGCTACCGCCACCAGTTCAATATCGCGGACAGCGGGTTCGGCTCGCGCGGGCCGCGCGTGTGGAACGACCGCGCCGGGGAGGTCGGGCGCACGCTCAACGTGAAGGATTTCGACCTCGAGCGCATCTTCGGGGGGGAGGGCGTGCGGATCGTCCACCTCTCCGGGCTCATCGGCGCGTTGTCGCCCGAGACCAGCGCGTTCTGCCTCGAGATCGCCCGCGCCGCGAAAAAGCACGGCACGAAGATCGCGTTCGACCTGAACCACCGCGCGTCGTTCTGGAAAGGGCGCGAGGCGGAGCTTGCCGCCGTCTTCGCGGAGATCGCGGGCGTGGCGGACATTCTGGTCGGCAACGAGGAGGACTTCCAGCTCTGCCTCGGCATCCAAGGCCCCGAGGCTGGCGGAAGCGGCATCGCGGGGAAGATTGACGCGTTCAAGGGCATGATCGGCAACGTGCGGCAGGCGTTCCCGAACGCGCAGGTGTACGCCACCACCCTGCGCGAGGTGCAAGACGCGAACCGCCACCTCTGGGGGGCCCTCATGGCGCACGGTGACGACTGGCTCGAGGTCGAGCCGCGCGGCATCACCGTGCTGGACCGGATCGGCGGCGGCGATGGGTTTGTCGGCGGGCTGCTGTACGCGATCCTCCGGGGGTGGGAGCCGCAGAAGTGGATCCAGTTCGCGTGGGCCTGCGGTGCGCTCGCCACGACCCTGCTCACCGACTACGCCCAGCCCGCCGACGAGGACCAGGTCTGGGGCATCTGGAACGGCAACGCGAGGGTGCAGAGATGAAAGGGAGAGTTTATAGTTTTTAGTTTATAGTTTTTAGTTTCGATTCGAATCGAGTTGAATCGAGAAGAGTCGAGAAGAGTCGATCCGAATCGATAACTGGAAACTAGAAACTCCCAAAAAGTATTACGGAGAGTACGCATAATGAAACGTTATTCATTCACGTTCATTGCCATCGCGCTCCTTAGCGCGATGGCGGCGAACGCCCAGAATTTGAAGACCATCGGCAATGATGTTTTCTCTCTAATCCCGCCTCCTCCGCCCGCCGTTTCCGTTATCTGTTCGGATATCCTCTACACCGAGAAAGACGGGGGGGGGGTAATCACGATAACGCTGTCGGAGCCTTTCCCGTATCCTGTCATAGTCAACTTAGTGCTGGCACCGCCCCAAGGCGCGAACCCGGGAAGCATCTCACTCAGCGTGGCAACGGTCACGTTCAGCCCCGAACAGACAACAAGCCCGGTTCCGTTCATCATTCAGGATGGCACGCTCGCTAGCCATCTTGACGGGTTCACCATCACACCGGGCATTCCCGCAGGGCAGCCGGGAAATCCCGACACCGTCTATGCGATGATGAACCCCGGACACGTTTATGTGGCAGATACGCCGCCTACCATTCTACAGCCGATTCAAGGAAGCTCGCTCCCCCTTGCGACAGTTGGGAAACCCTATACGTTCTCCTGGGACGTCAGCGATGTCATGGCGGATCAAGCGGGGCTGACCAACCTGTGGCAGTTCGGCGACGGGACTGTGGCGACCACCTATGGGGCATCAGGCTCGTTCCAAAAAACGTTCCAGATAACAGGAACATTTGTCAACACGCTGGTCTCGATGGACAAGGACGGCGGAATGTCTACGGTCTATTTTTACATTACTGTGGAGCAGCCGAACTCATATATCGTGACGTTCCTCCCGGGTAACGCGCCCACGCCCATAACGTTTCAACCCCCACCCCAGACAATCACCAACGGCGTGCCGACTGCGCTCAATTTCAATTACTTCTATTGGGAAGGCTACAGGTTCAAGGGATGGCTGTGCGATGCCGACAACAAAATCTACGAAAACTGCGCAACCGTCCTCAACTTGACAGCAGCAGGCGGAGAGGTCACCATGACTGCGCAATGGGCCTGGGACTGGCCCGGCGAGGGGGTATCTGTCGAAACCATCAACGTGGATGCCAACGGTAACGTAACACTGACATGGGCAAGCGTCGGCTCCGCCGCCGTCACCGTCTATGCCTCCGACAACCTCTCCAAACCGTTTGCCGAGTGGAAAGCGTTTCAGGGTGGCGCAACTGGCGTGACCCTGACCCCTACATCCCTCACTACTGCCGGCCTCGATATCACCAAACTTTTCTTCATCGTGAGGGCTGCGAAATGAAAGGAAAGGGATGGACGTTCTAACATTCCGATTGCATCCGAATGCACTCGATTACCATTGAGACTAAAACTCAAACAAGAAAATGACCTCGAAAGCGTTTTATGATTGGCAGACGGCGGGCGGCGGCGGGGATGTCTCCCGTGCCATCGCCGTGCTGGAACGGTTGGATGTGCGCTGGTGCGTGATCGGCGGGCTGGCGGTCAACCATTGGGCGCTGGAGCCAATCGTCACGGCGGACGTTGATCTGGTCGTGGCGAGCGGGTCCGTGGACGCCACGGTCGCGGCGCTGGAGGCGGAGGGTTTTAAGGCGGAGCGTTTCCCGTGGTCGGTCAACCTGACGGGCGACTCGCGCGTGAGCATCCAGATATCCACCGAAGCGCGGTACAGCGCGTTCCCGGAACGTGCGGTTGCGGCGGACGTGTGGGGGATGCTGATGCGCGTCGCGTCGCTGGAGGATACGCTCGCAGGAAAGGTCGCCGCGTATTCGGACACGTCGCGCCGTCCCAGCAAGCGGCAAAAGGATTTTCTCGACATCCTGCGCCTTGTCGAGAACCACCCCGAAACGCTCGGTCTGTTGCCCGAGGCGTTGCAAACGGAAATTCGGAGAAACGGATGAGTTTTACCACAAAGGTTACAAGACCCATGTTTTTTTTCTCGCATTGCGTCTTTGCATCTTTGCGTCTTTGCGAGAAAAATCCGAAATCATGCCTTTGTGACCTTTGTGCCTTTGTGTGAGAAAAAAAAGAAAAGGAGAAAATCATGAGTAATCCACAAACCTGCCTGATCTGCAAAGCGCCGAACACGACGCGCTCGGGCGCAGGGACCAATACGGCCGAGCACCACTGCCCGCGCTGCGGACGGTACCTGATACAGATGCTCGCGGAGACCCAGCTCGCGAACGCGCACCCCGCGTTCCCCCCCATGCACCTGCTCTCCGGCTTGTGCCGGAATATGTGGGACATCCTCGGCGAAAAGGCCGCCATCACGGTGGACACCTTCAAATCGTGGGCGGAGTTCGACAAGATCGCGAAGATTGCGATCCCGCGCGACACCGACCTCGTGACCAAGGGCGAGTACATCATGAAGTACATCCGCCGCAAGTCCAAGACGCTCGCGGATGCCGTGCCGTTCTCGCCCAACGAGCTGGCCGTCGGCTTCTGCGCGAACAAGAGCGAATTCCTGTTCTGTCTGCGTTACCTGTCGGAAAAGGGCTGGGTCGAGGAGGACACCTCACGCAAGCAGCAACAGCCCGGCACGTTCGCGTACCGCCTCACGCCCGCGGGCTGGTGGATGCTTGACAAGGCGGACGTCGAACGCGTCGCGCCCGCCGCCGTCGTCGCGTTCGGCCCTGACAAGGACGGCGACATGGTCTGGACGCAGGGTTTCGCCGCCGCGCTCACGGCCGCCGGACTCACGCCCGTAAAGGCGGAGACAAAGGAGGCCGCGGGGAAAATCACCGACGACGTACTTGTGGAGCTTCGTCGTGCGGTGTGCGTCGTCGCCGACCTCACCGGGCAACATGCCGGCGCGTACTTTCAGGCTGCTTTTGCGATGGGACTGGGCAAGCCCGTGTTCTGGACGTGCGAGGCGAGCGAGATTTCGGAAAAGAAACTGCTCATCGACACGCGCCAGCAGGTCATCACCCCCTGGACCCGCGACAAGCTTCCCGAGTTTGCCCGCCGCCTCGCCGCGCGGATCGGGGCGGCGATGGTGTAAGATTTTTCACATTTTTTGGGGTTGACTTGCTGACAGGGGATGGGGTATGATGTGTCTTATGTTTGGAGGAACGTATATGCGTGTCATGGCTCGTTCATGTGTTGTGGTGGCGGTTCTCGCCACCAGCATTGGGCTTGCGCAACAGTCGGCGAAACCTTCGCCGACCTTACGTCCACTCAGCTCAACCGCGCCTAAAGCGGTGGGTGTCCCGTCCGAGGAGGAAATCAAAGCCTTCATCGCGACGTACAAGGAATCGGCGACGGAGACGATTACGCTATCGGCGTCGTTCACCGTTCCGGAACTGACACCCGACGCTCTGAAGAAGTACGCGAAAAGCGGGAAGGTCCCGTACCGCGTCACGTTTGAGCTGGTCAAGTCCAAGACTGCCAACGGCGAGACGGTGTCTGCCGATCGGCTCTTGGATGGGCGTGCGACAGTTGCCATTCTCGATGAGAACGGTGCGCTCGTCAAACGGGCGCAGGAGTCGCTTGGCAACCTGTGCCCTTCTTGAGGAGGCTCAGGAGGCTACTTCGGTGAAGTGGCCAAAGCCGGGAAATATAAAGCTCTCGTCTGGATGAAAGACAACAAGAGGGGAACGTTCGGCAAGGTCATCGAGTGGGACCTGAAACTGCCGAAATAGAAAACGCCTTGAAACGTCTTATCGAGGTCTGGGATTTTGTATTTTTTTGAGTCAAGGCTGTCCATCAACAGCCTTGATGTTTTTTAGGGACTGCGGTATGATATCCGCACGTTTTTCAAAAAAGGCAAGTTCGCTTGGAGCAAGAAAGAGAACCGCGTGGCAACGAAAAGTGTCCAGCAGAAGCAGGAAGGTGAACCGCGTTGGCTCGTCAGGCATGAGCACGGGGAGACGTTCGGGCCTGTCCATTTCGAGACGTTGATGGCATGGGCTCGGGACGGCCGGCTCGCGCCTGCGAGCATGGTCTCGAAGGATGCGGAGACGTGGACGTCGGTTGCCCAGTTGCCTGGGCTGGGGATGGACTGGATGGCGGAGGTCTCGCCCGGCGTGTTCTACGGGCCCATCCACTTACAGGCATTGGAGGGGCTGCTGAAGGACGGTACCATCGCGCCGGGCGCCCCCCTGTTTGTGCGGAGCGCCAGCACCCCCTCCCCGCACCCTGCGGAGGCGCGCGCCGAAGCCGCAGAGAAGGCGCTCGCGGAGTGCATCGAACAGGCGGAGCAGGCGCAGACGTTGCTGACGATGCAGGTCACGCAGTTGACGGTGCAGCTCGCGGAGCGCGACGCGCATCTACAGCGTGTCGGTCAACGGGAGGCAGATTTCAATATGCTGCAACTGCTCACGCAGAGCATCATTTCCGCGCAAGAGACGGGCACACAGCAGATCCTGGATGCCGTGGTTGACGCGCAAGCCGCAGCTTTGGCGGATGTCCGGCAGGAGCTCGCGCAGGGGCGGCAGTCCATGCTCAAGGCGGTCGAAAAAAACGGGCGGGCCATCTGTGACGTGGTGGCGGCGCTTGCGCAGGATGTGGCGGCGGGGCAAGAGCGCGTGAGGGCGGTCCCGGGCGACACCGCTGCCGCCCTGACGCAACAGCTTCAGCACCTCTCGGGCGGGATCCGGGAGATCGAGCAAACGCTTGCCCATT
>WRML01000074.1 GCA_009777165.1 Kiritimatiellota bacterium | reverse complement strand
CCCGAGGGGATGCCATGATTTTTTTTGCGTTCTCTTCTACCGAAAGAAACATCCCTAACGGGATGTTGTCGCGGTACGCTTTTAAAGTGAATTCACTATATAGTCAAATCACATGAAACCAGTGTGTCCATTGTGGTTAAAAATGGAATGGTTTTCAACTGAATTAACGATCGATGCCAACGGAGTCTTGATGTGTCCGTCCGGACGCCGGAGGTCACACGACAGCCCCCTCTGTAGCCGCTCGCGGCCGCTCGCGCATTTTTGGCCGCGGCTTGACATTCCTCTGGCTTGACATTCCTCTGTAGGCTTTAGTATCCTTGTGCCATCTTATTCAAAAGGAGTCAAATGATACGCAAGAAAGACAGACGGCGGCTAGGTTGGTTGGCAGGGGGGATGGCGGTGTGCCTAGCAATGTCCTCGTGCAGGACTGTTCAGGATGCGCAACCTGACACGGGTGAGAGTGTCGCGGTGGCAAAGAGGGATGCCGAGTTAAAGAAGGAAGTGATGCGTAAACTGAAGCGCATCATTCTCCCCGAAATCTTGTTCCTCCCACCCAGCACAATTATTGACGCGGTTGATTTCTTCAAGCAGGCCAGTATTGATTATGACGTGGATGTTCCCGTTGACCGGCGCGGTATCAGCTTCATCCTGAAACTGCCGCAGACAATGCCTGAGAATGGCGAAGATGCGGATGTGTTCGCTCCGACATCATCCGGCGAAGTTCCTGCCCTACCGGCCATGTCCGCCCGCAACATCAGCCTGTATGAGGCGCTGCGACTTGTCTGTGAAGTGACGAAGATGAGACTCAGGATTGATGGCGGTCTCGTCCTGATTGTGCCGTTAGACCCGCTCATATCCGATTGGGATACGCGGTCGTATCATGTGGGACATTCTTTTCGGATTCCGAATCCCATGAGTCCCACCCCTTTTCATCCCGATGAGGCGTTGAAGTCGTTTTTTGCGGAACTGGGGGTAGGCTGGCCAGAGGGATCCTCCATCAAGTATTCGTCTTCGCTCGGCAAATTGACCGTCAGAAACACGGAGGAGAATCTGGAGGTGTTGGAACGGTTGCTTGGGGAGTTTAATGCAATCCCCGTCTTGGTTCACGTTGACGTGGAGGTGGTGGCGTTCCGGGCGAAGGACATCGAGAGGCTCCGGATGAACGGGGGCATGACGAAAGAGGCGTTACTCGGTTTACGGAAAGCGGGGAAATCCAAACGGGGGGCGACAGCCTCTGCCGTGGTGGAGCCGGAACAGGAAACGTTCGTGAAAGCCGTGCTGGAGGTGGTCTATCCGACCGAGCTGGTGATGGAAACGAGGGCGGGTGATTCCAATCAGGTCGCCCGCGTGTCCGGGGCTGGGGCGGTCGTCCCGAGCCATTTTACCATGCGGGAGACCGGCATGATTTTACAGGTGATCCCCAAACTCTCGGACCACAGGTCGCTCATCACGCTGGTCATGCGGCCGCAATGGATCACGCTGGAGCGGTGGGAATCGTACCCGGCCGGGTTAATGATGGGTGGGCGATACAGGACGATCCCGTTCCGTCAGCCTGTGTTCAGCGTGACGAGTTACGAGACGCAGGTCACGGTGGAGGACGGCGACACAATCCTGGTCGGGAGCAGCACGGCCACGGACGGCGAATGGGTGAACGTCTGTTTCCTGACGGCGAGGCGGATAAACGATCTTTCACAACAATAGGGTTTGGGGTGGACCATGCGCATCCTTCAAATCGTTCCCGGATCAGGAGAAGGGTTTTTGTGTGAGAACTGTCTCCGTGACCAAGCGTTGATTGCCCAGCTCCGCCAGCAGGGGCATGAGCTCGTCGTCATTCCGATCTACCTGCCCATGCCCGGTACGCTTGGCAGCGCAGGGACGCCTTTTTATGGCGCGGTGCGCGTCTATCTCGAACACAGGTTCCCTTTTTTCCGCCGTGCGCCACAATGGCTCAAGCGCTGGCTCGATTCCCCGCGTGTTTTACGCATGGCGGGGAAATTGAGCGGCACGTCGTCCAGCCGGAACCTCGGCAGCCTCACGCTTTCGGTATTGTGCGGCGAACAGGGCGGTCAAGCCAAGGAACTCGAAACGCTGTGCGAGTGGCTTCGGGAGTTCTCTGAAAAACCCGACATCATCCATCTCTCCAACGCCCTGCTCATTGGCATGGCACGGCGGCTCAAAGCCGTGCTCAACGTTCCGGTCGTCTGCTCGCTCCAAGATGAGGACACGTGGATTGACGCCATGCCCGAGCCGACGGCAAGCCGCATCTGGGCTGAAATCCGCGCGCGTGTTGAGGATGTCACTGGATTTCTCACCGTGAGCCAACACGCTGCCGACAGGTTTGCCTCGTACTTGGCGATTCCCCCTCTCCTGGTCCGCGTCGTCCAGCCCGGTCTCGACGTATCGCGTTATGCGCGGATCGCCGGGGACGGCCCCCCCCTGCCGTCCTCTGCCTGGAACGTGCTGCTTGACCCCGGTGATGTTGAGTCCCTTGGCTTCATCCTCCAAGCCTTCACCCGTGTACGGCAAGATCCCTCATGTGAAACGGTTTACCTGCACTGTTCGGGGGTCTTCCGCGACAAAAGCCGTTCGGACAAATCCGCGCTTCGCGTAATCAACGCCTCGCTGGACGAACGGGGATTGAGGCATGGTGTCCGGTTCTCCCCGCTGATGACCGATGCGGCAGAACGGCTGGCCTTTATTCAATCCTCGACCTTGTTCACGGTACTGCACCGTAACGCTGTCGCCTTCGACCTTTCGGTGTTGGAAGCCATGGCGTGCGGCATCCCTGCGGTTCTGCCCGACCTGGGCGCGAACCCAGAGATTTTCGCCCGAGCGGAAGGCGGCGTTCTGTTCGCGCCGAATCAGGCTGACGCATTAGCCGAAACGGTCGTCAATCTTTTCAAAGACCCCTCGCAACGCGCCGCCCTTGGGCATCGCGGACAGCAGGGGGTTGCGCAGCATTTCTCCATTGGCCGTATGGCTCTGGAAACCCTCGCCGCCTACGAAACGTCCTGTCTGCAGGAATCCCTAAGGTTGGGAGACGGCGCGTTCGGCGAGAAAAAACAAAGCCGGGTGTAAGGTTTTTTGGTGTGAGTCCTAAAAAATTGAAATTGCAAAACATCTATCCCATTTTCCTTCAACACAAAATTGAAAATTGGGCTTGCACAGGAAACGGCGGTTGTTGTAAAATAACGCGCGACAGGATTATTGTAAAATAGGAGACTGCATGAACACCTCGAAAATGAGTGTAATCCGCAATGCTTTGTTTGCGTCTTGTGTGGGCGTGGCATTTTTCTCTTTCGCGTTCCGTGAGGACACGCGCGAGGCTGGGGGGGGGAGGGGACAGCCGCCCGCATTACGGGGGGGAGCCCAGCCGCAGTCACAGAAACGGGCGCAACGCGTGGTGCCGGCGCGTCAGGCGAAGGCGCTCGAACAGGCCAAGGACGAGGGCGTCATCGTCGTGTGGGGTGAGCAGATGCAGAGTCCGCTTTCCGTGCGGGGGCGGGACTTGGGGGCGCGACAGGCGTTCTCCGGGGGAAAGGGGCTCCAAGTCAGGAAAGGGGCCCCCTGGAAGGACAACGCCATCGCGGTGATGGACAACCTCGCCGCCGTCTTCGACATTGTGGACGCGGAGGCGGAGTTCGAGCTCAAACGGGTGGACGCGGACAAGCTCGGCTTCAACCATGTGCGCCTCGCCCAGCGCCATCAGGGGCTGAGGGTCGTGGGCACGGAGATGATTGTCCACTTCAATGCGGAAGGCCTGGCGTATGAGGTGAACGGCGAGTATGCGCCGGAGATTGACGTTGATGTCTGGGCGGCGATTGCGGCTGCCGCCGCAATCGCGCGCGTGCGGGAGGACCTGGCGGTAATGGGGTTTGCGCCTGTGGAGATCCCCGACGACCCGCCGCTCGTGATTTTTGCGCTCAACGGCGCGACGCCACGGCTGGCGTACGAGCTGGCAGCCAGCCATCGGGGGAAAGGGTCGGCGTATTGGCGCTACTGGATTGATGCGGCGACAGGGGACGTGTTGCTGAAGTATGACGATGTGAAAAGGATCGCCCCCCCGTCGGATGCCGACGGCGAGCCAGCGGTGATTTCAGGTTCGCTGCTCTCGGGGGAGGGCGGCACCACGGTGCAGATTGAGGGGTGGCTGCAAGACGGGGCATATTACCTGTACAACACCAACACCGCGTGGATGATCTACAACGCCTCATCCGCAAGTCTGACCCGTTGGCCGGACGCGAGAACCTATGCGTTCCGGATGACCAGCGACTGGGACGCCTCTGACCCCGACCCGACGGAAATTTCCGCAGCGCACAACATTGACCTCGCGCAACGCTATTTCCGCGAGGTGCACGGCCGCTTCGGCTACAACAACGTGGACAATGCGGTGTTACGCGTGAATGTCCATTATACCGAGTACCCGTATGCCCCGGACCCGATGGCCAATGCCTTCTGGGACCCCAGCGTCCAGCAATTGTTCATCGGTGACGGCGACAGCCATGACGCCGAACGCAGCCTGGCGGTCCTGGACATCATGGCGCACGAATACACCCATGCGGTGACGGAGTTCTCGGCGAACTTAATCTATATGTACGAGTCCGGGGCGCTAAACGAGTCGTTCTCGGACATTTTCGGGACGTGCGTCGAGTTTTACGGCCAGCCGGACGGGCGGCAGTGGTATCCTGACCCCTATCTGGCACCCGGCACTGCCGATTGGCTCATAGGCGAAGACACCTTGGAGGTGGGGCGCGACATGCGCAACCCCAGCAATGTGGACACGGTCGGGATTTTCGGCGTGCAGCCTTCCCGTTACCAGGGGACGTTCTGGTGGGACAATGATGGTGACAACGGGGGGGTGCACTTCAATTCGGGACCCCACAATTTTCTCTTCTACCTGATCTGCGAAGGGGGGGCCGGAAATAACGACGGGCTTGAGTATGACGTGACCGGCATCGGGATCGAGAAGGCCGAGCAGATCGCCTACCGTGTGCTGACCGTCTATTGCACGCCGAACACGGGCTACGCCGCCGTGCGCGAGGCGTGGTACTCCGCCACGCGCGACCTGTACCCCGAGTGCCTCGCGTCCGTGCGCCATGCGTGGGATGCGATCATGAACCCGCAGCTCCCCCTCCTGCAGGTCAAGACCGCGAATCCGTTGCCGGACGGGCGGGTGGGCAACGCCTACTCGGTGTCCTTCTCGGCGGTCAGCGGGTCGCCCATCATCGGGTGGTCGTTGATTGACGGCACGCTCCCCGCCGACCTGACGTTCACATCCGCCGGCAAGCTGAGCGGTTTCTGTGTCCAGCCGGGGCAGTTCGCGCTCACCATCACGGTGGAGGCCCACAACGGCCTGGTCGTGACGAACACGTTCGACCTGCTGATCCGCGCCCCCTTCGAGGCGCCGTTCTCGGAAGGCTTCGATGGCGTGATGGAGGGGCCCATGACCGGCTGGACGCAGGAGAGCGTCTCCGGGGGGCAGGGGTGGCGCGTCCGTACCGCGGGGGCCTACCAGAACCGGCCGCCGATGGGGGTCGACGGCGGCAAGATCGCCTACCTCGGCAGTTGGGACGACTCCGGAAACGCCATCCCCAACCACGTGTCGCGCCTGGTCTCACCGCGCATCATGTTCGGCTCTGGCGCGCGCGGCGCACAACTCAAATTCCACCTCTACATGGAGAAATGGACCAGTCAACAGGACGAGCTGAGAATCTATTGCAAGACGAACAAGTTCGAGGAGTGGGGGGAACCCATCGCGACCTACACCTCCATGGTGTACCCCTGGGCGCAACAGGTGATTGACTTGCCGTACGCGCCACAAAACCAGGAGTTCTACATCGCGTTCGAGGGGTCCGCGCTGGGGGGGTACGGCGTCTGCCTCGACAACATCTGGGTCGGGGACCCCATCCCTACGCTCGCCATCATCACGCCGACCCCCCTGCCCGTCGCGCTGGTGGAGACGAACTACACGGAACTCGTCACGCTGGAGTCCGAGGGGGGGTGGTCAACCGACCCCGGCGAGTACACCTACGCGATCATCGGGGGGGCCCTGCCGAGCGGGTTCGGGCTTACGCCGGAGGGGGTCGTGACGGGATGCTCGGCGGTCGTGCAGTCCGGTACGTTCATGGTGCAGGTGACCGACTCCGAGGGGCGGACCGCGACAAAGGAGATGACGCTCCTGGTCGAGCTGCCGCGCGCGCCGGTGTTCACGGAGGACTTTGAGAACGTGCAGCTGCCAGGGTGGACACAGAAAAAAGAAGACGATGCGGTGCGTTACAATAATATCGGGTGGAAGGTGATCGCGGGGGGGGGGAACGACGGGAAGTCGCCGCCGTTCCAGGCGCACAGCCCCATCCGGCATGCGTTCCTCTACGGGGTCCCGAGCGGGAGCGATATTGTGCGGGTCAAGCTGATCTCCAGTGTCGTTGACCTGAGCCAGGTCCCCAGCAACACGCGGCTGAGCTTCTGGCACTTTATGCAGGAACGGGGCAATGCTCAGGATCAGCTGCGCATCTATTACCGCAACACGCCCAGCGGCACGTGGAACCTGATCACCAACTACACCGAGAATGTGGCGGTTTGGACGCACCGGACCCTCCCCCTGCCCAACCTGTCCAGCACGTACCAGATTGCCTTCGAGGGGCGCGTGTTCGGCGGGTACGGCGTATGCGTTGACACGGTCAGCATCACGGATGACGCGGCCGCGCCGATCATCACCACGCTCCCCGCCTTGCCGGGGGGGTTCGTGGGATTCCCCTACTATACCGCGTTGTCCGCAATCGGGGGGCTCCCCCCCTACGCATGGTCGCTCGTCTCCGGCGCGTTGCCGGCAGGGTTGGCGCTGAACTCGGACGGGGAAATCAGCGGCACGCCTGCGGCTGCGGCATCTGCCGCATTCAGCGCCGAGGTCATGGGTTCCGACGGGAAGGCCTCGACCAACGCCTTCACCTTGCGCGTGTTGCCGCCGGGGGGCATCCCGTTCGTGGAGAAGTTCAACGCGCCCACGCTCCCGGCCGGATGGTCGCTGGAACGCGTGTACGGTTACGTGGACTGGGTCATCGCCTCCGGCACGATTTGCCCGTATGTGAACGCCGTCCCGGTCGCCCCCCCTGCGGGCCTCACGTCCAACGCCTGCCTGTGGACCTCCAACTCGGGCACGACCATCGCCCGCCTCATCTCCCCCCCCATCAACCTGGGGAGCATCACGTCCACCAATGCGGTGATGACCTTCCAGCTCTGCATGGCCCCCTACCTCTCAGGACGGGACCAGGTCACGGTCCGCTACCGCACCAACGCGGTGGAGAACTGGACCACGGTCGCCAAACTCGAGTTCCCTCTCAACAAGTGGACACCGCAGACCCTCACCCTCCCGAACCCCTCCGCAACCTACTACATCGCGTTCGAGGGTCAGGCGATGGGGGGGGCCGGCATCTGCATCGCGGACCTGACCATCTTCGGGAATGTTGAGGCGGAGTCGCCCTTCGACGCGTGGCGCAGGGAGTATTTCACGAACCCCGGGGAACTGGACGACCCCGCCATCAGCGGCCCCGACGCCAACCCGATGGGCGACGGAATCCCCAATATCATGAAGTATGCCATGGGGCTGGACCCGAACGTGTTCGACAACAACGCATGGATTCGGGGGGGGCTCACGAACGTCGTGGACCATGCGTCCGTGCCGATCGGCAACTACCTCCACCTGACCTACCGCCGCGCGAACGACGTGCAGGGCGTCAAGTTCATCGTCAAAAGCACACCGTCGCTCACGCCGCCCGAACTGGATTGGCAGACGATTGATGCCGGTGGGCTGCTGGCCCCCTGGATCCCCGGCGGCACAGACCCCCACACGGGGCTGGACTGGTCATGGACCCCCAACATCCACCTGATCCCTTCCACCAACGCGACGCAACGCTTCATGCGCCTCAGCGTCGAACTCGACCCGTAATGCGAATGTCCAATCTCCACGGTAGCGCAGGATTAGGAGACCTAGAGGACCCAAGGGACGGAAGGGCATTGGAAAAATCCCCTGCGTCCCTTGTGTCGCACCCCCCCCGTCACCTGCCCCCCTCGGAATTTATTACGCGCACCAAACGGCTGTGCGCGATGCGGGCCCGCCGCTCGCTGGACGCGGCGCTGGTCATCACCGATGTCAACCGCTACTACTTCACCGGGCTGGACGCCTCGAACGGATTGCTGCTGCTGACGGCCGGTCCGGCGTTCTACACCGACTTCCGCTACCTCATCATGGCGCGGAGACGCATCGCGTTCATGCCCGTCAAACGCATCTGGCGCCCGACGGACGAGCGGGACGC
>WRML01000073.1 GCA_009777165.1 Kiritimatiellota bacterium | reverse complement strand
GGTGGGGTGGGGGGGGGGGGCCCGGGGGGGGGGGTTGTTTCCCCCCCCCCCCGGTTGTTGAGGGGGTCAACCCGGAATAGGGGGGGGGGGGGGGGGGGGGGGAGTTGGTCGAGACGGAAGAGGCGTCCGGGACCGGTGACGGTGGAGGTGGGGTGGGCGGCGAGTTCGGAGATGACGAGCGTGGCGCCGTCGGGGATGTGGAGGGTCTGGTTGGCTCCGAGGGTGAGGGTGTCGTCGAGCAACAGCACTGTGCCGTGGACGGTGTAGGTGTTGCCGTCGCGGACGACTCCGCCGAGAATCGTCACGAGCGTTTTATCTCCACCATTATTCTCGAACTTGTCCGCGTCGAGAAGGGTGTTCCCGCTCACGGTCAGGGTTCCGCCGTTAAGGTAGGTGAAGTTACTCCGCCCCGCGCCGATGTCCGCACCAGCCCAGCCGCCAACCGCCGTGACGATGCCGCCGCTGATGGTGACGGTACCGCCGTTACCGTTGGAGCCGCCGCCGATGCCCGCACCTTCGCCGATGTTGCCGCCGTTGGCATGGACGGTACCGCCGCTGATGGTGACGGTACCGCCGTTGCCGTAAAGACCGCCGCCGATACCCGCGGCGTATCTGTCGCCGTTGGCGGTGACGGTGCCACCGTTGATGATGACGGTGCCGCCGTTGCCGCCGCTGCCGCCGCCGCTGTTATTGCCACCGCCGATGCCTGCGGCGTTGTAGCCGCCGTTGGCGGTGATATCGCCGCCGTCTATGATGACGGTGCCTCCGTTGCCGTGGTAGACGCCGCCGATGCCGGCGGCGTCGGCACCTCCGTTGGCCGTGAGGGTTCCGGTGCTGTCGGCGGTGACATGGAGGGTGGCGGCGGTGGTCTGGATGGCGGGGTAGTTGGCGCCTCCGGTGAGGGTATTGTCGCCGAGGAGGGTGAGGGTGAGGGTGGAGCCGCTGTTGAGGAGGAGGGGGGTCTGGTTGTTGGCGAGTCCGCTGATGGTGGCATCGTGGAGGGTGACGCTGGCGGTGGCGGTGATGGCGATGCGGCGTTGGCTTCCGGCGTTGGAATCGGTGACGGTGACGGCGGCGTTGTTGAGGATGGTGTAGGTGGAGGTGACGCTGTCGTAGGTCCAGTTGCCGCCGCCGTTGGCGGTGTCGGGGTTGGGGTCGGCGAGGTTGATGAGGGCGGCGGAGGAGGCGAACCGGAGGGTGATGCCAGGGACGGGGGTGAAGGTTTCGACGGGGGGGACGGCGGAGGCGGTGCAGAGGATGCCGGGGGCGCCGTTTTGGATCGCCCAGACTGCGGCGGGGTCGGTGGCGTCGCCACTGACGGCGATGCCGGTGGTGGAGTTGGCGAAGGGATCGGTGGTGACGCCGTCCCATTCGGCGACGACGGGGGCGGAGTATTTGACGATGGTGTAGGCGCCGCTGACGGTGCCGCCGAGGAGGACGATGGATGGGTTGGCCTTGAGGAGGTAGAAGGGGTTGCCTTCGGTGGCGACTTCGCCGCCGGAGACGACGATGGTGCGCGCGATGATGGGCGTCTCGGTGTGTGCGACGACCGTGCCGCCCGTGACGCGGAGGTCGCCCATGGTGTAGAGCGTGTTTCCGGCGCCGTTGTTGGTGACGGCCGCGCCGTCGGCGACGACGAGGGTGCCGGGCGAATAGTTGTAGACGAGGAACTGGCCGACGTTCCCGGAGTACGCCGCCTGCCAGACGACGGTGCGGTCTTCGGGGATGACGAGGGCGAGCCCCACGGTCGCGCCCGAGAACTCCCCGGTGACGGTGGCGTCGTTGCCGAGGGCGAGCTCGGCGTTGATGGCGTTTGCGATGTCGGCGGGGGTCGCAAGGCCGGATGTGGAGTTGACGGTGATGTCGGCTTGCGCCGTGGCGGTCACGAGGGCGGCAATGGCGGCGAGGGTGGTGAGTCTTTTCATGTTCATGGTGTTTCTCCGTTGATTGTGAAAAAATGGGGTCATTGGTTTGTTTGCGCGGGCGCGACGCGGAAGAAGTAGATGTCGCCGATGGGTTTTCCGAAGGTGAAGTCCAAGCCGCCCTCTTCGGTCGAGTACTGGGGGACGACAGGCGGAACCAGCGGGAGCGGGTCGAGCGGAAGGAAGCCGGCGGCGAGGCTCGATGCCCCGATGACGGTGTACCATGTGTTGGGCGCCGCGTTCGTGGCAAGGAGGGTGATGTTGCCACCGTCGAGCGTGAAGCGGGTGATGACGGGCGTGGCGACGGGCGGGATGACGTGGCCGTCATATTCGTAGGCGCCCATGTCCACGGTCAAACCGTTGACGCCGCCGTTGAGGATGCGGGCATTGCCGTCGAGGTCGAACAGGATGCCGACGACGGCGGAGTTGTCGCCGCTGTCAATGCAGGGGGAACCGGGGCTGAGGCGGAGGTTGTCCGGCACGTTTACGAACATCGGGTCAAGCCCGGTGTTTCCCGTCCCGGCGGGTTCGGGGGATGAGCAGGAGTACGTGAAGGAGCAACTACCTCCATAATTATTACTCATCTCAGTCGTGGGATTAAACCAGACATTCCCCCAAACGATGCAGTTAGCCAGCGTGGAACAATTGTACACACCGCCGCCTGTATTGGTGACTTTGTTTCGAGTGAGGGTGCAATTATACAAGGTGCTGCCACTCGCGCCGCCACCCAGTTGCGCCACATTTCCGGTCAGCACACAGTTGGTCAACGCGGCATTGTAAACGCCGCCACCGTGGACGCCCGCCATGTTCCCGGTGAGGGTACAGTTGACCAACGTACCTTCAAATGCGCCGCCACCGGAGGAGAAGGGGCCGGAGATGTTTCCGGTGAGAACACAGTTGTTCAGCGTGGCGTCGTATGTGCCGCCGCCGTGGGAGTTCATTGATCTGTTTTCGATGATGGTGCAGTTGTTCAGGGTGCCGTAACATGCGCCACCACCTTGGTTGGTCGAGCAATTTGCAATGAGGGTGCAGGCGTTCAAGATGCTGTAATAGGCGCCGCCGCCTAGGTTTGTCGCCGCGTTTGCGGTCAACACGCAGTTGGTGAGCGTTCCGCGAAGCGCACCGCCGCCGAAATCCGCCACGCCGTTCGTGAGCGTGAAGCCGGAGAGGACGGTGAGGTTTTCATTAGGCAACTCCCCGAGCGTGGCGCAACGGTTGGTGCCGCCGCCGTCAATGAAGGTCACGGAAGGGCCGCCCTCGCTGCGGATGAGGATGTCCTTGTTGCCGACCACGATGAACTCATAGGTGCCGGGCGCGGCAACGATTTCGTCCTTGTCGTCGGCGATCTCGATAGCGGCTTGAAGCGTGGCATGGTCACCGCCGTTTCCGACGGTGATGATGGTGGCGGCGTTTGCTGTTGTGAGCGCGAGGGCGGCAATGGCGGCGAGGGTGGTGAGTCTTTTCATGGTGCTCCTTTTCTTGTTGTCAAAGTCATATTGAAATCGTCCAGCGGCGCATTAAAATCGTCGGCCATCCAAATCTGCCCCTTCATGCACCCGAAACCTGTCTCCCTCGGTTTTGTCGGAGCCTTGCTTGCTTGGCATTCTCTGCTGTATTCATCGGCGATAAATTCGCTGCTTTCTGCCCACAACAGATTGTCAGTCTGCTGTAGCGCACAGTAGGTTCTGGAAGCGAGAAATTCGGACAGCGCGGTGTCAAAGTCTTTGTTCCCGCGTTCTGCCAGAAGCGTGACGATGTGTTCAATCTTGAACATCAGGTCCGTCGTGATGTCCTGCCCCTTATAGGTGTACCTAGTTTCCATACGCCGACTTGCCTATCCGTTTCAAATAAAACCCTTTGCCGAAATCACGCCTGTCTTTCGCTTTCGACAAATCAACCGTGCGAAAGTCACAGTTCGAGCCGTGGTAGAGCGTCAATGTGTCTTTCATGTTGCCTCCGCCGTTTGCATCCGTTGAATGACATCTTCGGCAAAATGAAAACTCTCGTCAAGCGGCTGGGTGTGCAATGCGTTGTAGTGCTTGCGTATTAACGTATTGACGCCATATTGCCGGAACACAGCAAAAGACTCCGCCGCAGGTATCTGATGCCGCTGGGCGTATTGCTCAACGGCTGCAACGATCATCAGGTTTTCATCGCGATGTGCGTTTAGCGGATTAGAAATCATTTACTTGTCCTGCATCGTGTACTCGGCATCAATCACGCCGTCATCGCCGGGCTTGCCTGTGCCGCCGGAGGTCTCGCCCTGCGGGGGGGTGGGTGCGCCCGCGTCGCCGAAGCCCATGCCTTCGAAACCTGCGAAGCCGGGACCGCCGGGGGGCGGGGGCTGTTGCGCGTACATCCCTTTCGTGACCTCTTCCATCGCTTTCGTGAGGGCTTCCTGCTTCGCCTTGATGTCGGCGATGGAACTGCCGTTCAACGCGAGCTTCAGGTCCGCGACTGCCGTTTCGACAGGCGCTTTCTTGTCGGCCGGGATTTTGTCGGCGTTCTCGGAAAGCGTCTTCTCGACCTGGTAGCAGAGGTTCTCCGCCTGGTTGCGGACCTCGACCTCCTCGCGGCGTTTCGCGTCCTCGGCGGCGTGGACCTCCGCGTCCTTGCGCATCCGGTCGATCTCCTCCTTGGAGAGGCCGCTCGACGCGGTGATCGTGATCTTCTGCTCCTTGCCCGTGCCGAGGTCCTTCGCGCTCACGTTGAGGATGCCGTTGGCGTCGAGGTCGAACGTGACCTCGATCTGCGGGCGGCCGCGCGGGGCTGGGGGGATGCCGTCGAGGTTGAAGTTGCCGATCCGCTTGTTGTCGCGCGACATCTTGCGCTCGCCCTGGAAGACGTGGATGTCCACGGAGGGCTGGTTGTCCGCGGCGGTGCTGAAAATCTCGCTCTTCTTTGTGGGGATGGTGGTGTTGCGCTCGATGAGGGGGGTCATGATGCCGCCGAGCGTCTCGATGCCCAGCGTCAGGGGGGTCACGTCGAGCAACAGCACGTCCTTGACCTCGCCCTTCAGGATGCCGCCCTGGATCGCCGCGCCGATGGCGACGACCTCGTCCGGGTTCACGCCCTTGTGGGGGTCCTTGCCGAACAACTGGCGCACCTTCTCCTGGATCTTGGGCATGCGCGTCTGCCCGCCGACCAGCACGACCTCGTCAACCGTCGAGAGCCCCGCGTCCCTCAGGCAGTTGCGGCAGGGCTGGGAGGTGCGCTCGAGAAGCGCGTCCGTCAACTGCTCCATCTTCGCGCGCGACAGCGACACGGTCATGTGCTTCGGGCCCGTCGCGTCCGCCGTGATGAACGGCAGGTTGATCTCCGAGGCCGCGGCGGACGACAGCTCGCACTTCGCTTTCTCGGCGGCCTCCTTTAGGCGCTGGAGCGCCATCATGTCCTTCGAGAGGTCAATGCCGTGCTCGCGCCGGAACTCGTCAATCAGCCAATTCATGATGGCCTGGTCGAGGTCATCGCCGCCGAGGTGCGTGTCGCCGTTCGTCGCCTTCACCTCGAACACGCCGTCGCCGATGTCCAGCACCGAGATGTCGAACGTGCCGCCGCCGAAGTCATAGACCGCGATCTTCTCATCCTTCTTCTTATCCAGTCCATACGCCAGCGACGCGGCGGTCGGCTCGTTGATGATGCGCAGGACCTCCAGCCCAGCGATGCGCCCCGCGTCCTTGGTCGCCTGACGCTGCGAGTCGTTGAAATACGCCGGCACGGTGATGACCGCCTGGGTGATGGTCTCGCCGAGGAACGCCTCCGCGTCCGTCTTCAGCTTCTGGAGAATCATCGCCGAGATTTCCGGCGGCGAGTACGCCTTGCCCGCCACGGAGACGTGCGCGTCGCCGTTCGACGCCTTCACGACGTCATACGGCACCATGGACATCTCCTGCGCCATCTCGTCGAAGTGGCGCCCCATGAACCGCTTCACCGAATAGACCGTCTGCTTCGGGTTGGTCACGGCCTGACGTTTCGCCGCCTGGCCGACCAGCCGCTCGCCCGCCTTCGTGAACGCCACGATAGACGGCGTGGTCCTCATGCCCTCCGCGTTCGGGATGACGACCGGCTCGCCCCCCTCCATCACCGCCATGCACGAATTGGTCGTGCCCAAATCAATCCCTAAAACCTTTGCCATAACAAATACTCCGTTTCTGTCCGCCCACTTAAAAACTCTGCGAACGCCCTCATTATCGCACATACCATGCCAATGCGTTTTTTCTGCCTTCCATACGTGTCATCCAGCGGAAAAAGCCTGTTTCCCCGTTTTCCTTTTATTCCCAACCGGGCATTTGTCCCACTTCTTTCCCCCAAGTGGGACACTTTTGCCCGGCCGACTACAATGTTACTAAGTCGAGCCTTAAAAAGTCATTAACGCCTTAGGTCTTGCGGAGATTAGAGCATTTGAAGTCAATGTGTAGCCAAAATAGGGCGAAGTTCTCGAACGTTCCAATGACAAGGATTTTTTTTCGTCCCGATGCGGTCCTTTGGCGTGCGGTGGGTTTCCCCTGTCGGGGCGTATATAGCCGCCGCTTTCATGCGTGAGGCTTGCCCCACGCACCAGCGACCGGGCAGATACACGGATCCGCCCCTACAATCGTCCCCGCGCGGGGACGAGCCCCCGCGACGAAAAGCGGCGGCGAGCCGCCGCACTCCAGAGGTTGCGCCTTCTCAACACAGGCGCGAGGGCTTTCAGCCTTTGGTGTCAACACGCCCTCGTTGGATAAGGTTTTGTTCGTCACGCAATGGACCGCGAACGCCTACAGGCTGATGTTCACCCCGGGCGACGCTTTTATTCTACAACCCCAGAAGGGACATTCAGGATGTCATCTACGACACACCGACGGCGTTGATCCCTAACACCTACGTCTATCCCGGTCACACGTTTGCGGGATGGCTGTGCGCCGCCGACAACAAAACCTACGAGGACGATACCACCGTTCTCAATCTGACGACATGCGCAATCCGGGTTAAACTGCGAGAGGATACAACCGTTCGGCGTTTTGCCATGTGAGCGCCGCGATCTGCTCGGCGGTGGTGTTGCGGACACGGGCGAGGCAGTCCGCAACGTGCGTGACAAACGCTGGCTCGTTGCGTTTGCCGCGCAGGGGGACGGGCGCGAGAAACGGGGAGTCGGTCTCGATCAACAGTTTGTCGTCCGGCACAAACGCCGCGCTCTCGCGCAACATGTCCGCGTTGCGGAACGTCACGATGCCACTGAAGCTGATCATGAAGTGGCGGTCGAGCAGTTGCGCGGCAAACGCCTTATCGCCCGTGAAACAGTGGATCACGCCGCGCAAGCCATCACCACGCCACGGAGTCTCGTCCAGCATGCGCAAGGTCGCCTCTTCCGCCTCGCGCGTATGGATGATGACGGGCAGATTCCACTCGTCCGCAAGACACAACTGAGCGGCGAACAGCGCGCACTGCGCATCGGCAGTCTCGGGACGGTAGTGGAAGTCCAGCCCCGTCTCGCCCACGGCACAGAGGCGTTGCGACTGCGCCAACAGGCGGAGCGTCTCGACGAGGGTGTCGGGGGGGGCCTCCGCCGTCTGGTCACGGTCGAAGCCGAGCGCAAGCCTCGCTTGCGCTGGGAACGCCGTTGCCGCCGCAATCGCGCCGCTGTTCAGATCCGCGCTCCCCCCGACGGCGATCATCCGCTCGACCCCGGCCGACATCGCCCGTCCCATGATTGCGGCGATTTCAGCCACAGGCGTGGTTCCGTAAAAATGCGCATGGGTGTCGAAATACATTAGACCTTTTTCCTAATTGACATAGTCGAACCTCGACATGTCGAGCATCCACATCTGGCGCTCGCCGGAGTGGGAGCTGTCGAAGATGATGCGCTTGCCGTCGGGCGATGTCCGCGCGTGGAGGTCAACGCGCCATTCGCCGGTGAATTCCCGCGGCTCGTGGAAACGCCCCAAATCAATGCGCCTGTCCGTGAGCGTGTCGTACAGGTAGAGCGTCTGCAGGCGCCCGCCAACAGCGGCACCGCCCCAAACGCCAATCCCGTCTTCAGAAAATTTCTGCGTTGCATGATTTTTCCTTCCTCTGTTTCCTCCAACCATTATGAATCGTCTCGAAATAACCCGGCCAATTTACACAGAGTTTCACAGAGAAGACACAGAGTCTATCTTTATATTCTTTGTGTACTTTTAAGCGCATGCCTGTAGTGTCCTTTGTGAAATCCATTGTGTCCTTTGTGGTAAAAAATTCCTAACTCCTAATTCCTAATTCCTAATTCTCGTCACCGCCGCGCGGTGACGAGCCAATGCGGCATGGGGGGGGGGGGGGGGGGCGGGGCGCATTCGGGAAACCCCCCCTCCCCGACCCCCCCCTCCAGTTCTCCACCCGGGAAGCCCCAGCCGTTAGTTTCCCCCAGTCCCATGTTACCC
>WRML01000072.1 GCA_009777165.1 Kiritimatiellota bacterium | reverse complement strand
TTTAGCCGTTTTTTTTTTGGATTCTGCGGGATAGCTTTGGGTTCTTTCGAGGTGGACAGGGGGGGGGGAGAGAAGTAAACTTAATCGGACATTCATTTTGTGCAATAAAGGGATTATGCAAGACTCGGAAACCACTCAGACGGCGATTCAGGAATTTATCGAGCACCATGTGATGCAGCACACGGGGTCTCCCAAAGGGTGGAATGTGCCGTTTGCCCATATCAACGCGCTCGAGTGGTTTAAGTATGATTCGGTGATGCTGTGCTTTGTCGTGCTGCTGCTGCTAGGCCTCGGGATTGCGGTGCGGCGGAGGTATGGGTCGGTCCCGCGCGGGATCGCGGCGCTGGCGGAGATGTATGTCTTGTTCATCCGCGACCATATCGTCTGCGCAAATCTGGGGAAAGAGACGGGGCGGAGGTTCGTGCCGTTTTTCTGCACGCTGTTCATCTTTATCTTTGCTGGGAACTTTTTGGGGCTGATCCCGCTCTTCAGTACGGTGACGGGGAGCATCAGCGTCACGGCGGGGCTGGCGACGATGTTCATGGTGGTGAGCCTCGTGGCGGTGGTGCGGCTGCGGGGGTTCGCGGGGCTGAAGGGGGCCTTTGTGCTGCAGGGGCTTCCGCCGTGGCTGACGCCGTTCATGACGGTGATCGAGGTCATCAGTTTTTTTGCCCGGGTGTTCGCGCTGACGATGCGCCTGTTCTGCAATATGCTGGCGGGGCATATCGTGATCTGCTCGTTGCTGGGACTGGTGCTGGTGTACGGGTGGGCGGCGTCCCCGGTCCTGCCCGTCGTGGTCTTCATGTGGTTTTTCGAGCTTTTCGTGTCGGTCCTGCAGGCGTACATCTTTACGCTGCTGGCGGCGATTTTCATGAACATGATGGTGAATCCATCGCATTGAGGGATAGGGAGGATAGTGTATGAGTATGGCGGCAATCGGCGCGGGCATCACATTGGTCGGCGCGGGTATCGGGATCGGTCTTGTGTGTATGAGCGGGCTTCAGGCGATGGGGCGGCAGCCCGAAATCCAGGGTAAGCTCCAGACCTCCATGATTATCGGCGCGGCGTTCATCGAGGGCGCGGCGCTGTTCGCGCTGGTGATCTGCCTGATGAAGGGATAGGGACGGGGCACATCGTCTTGTCGTCATGGAGTCAAACGCCATGCAAGAAGCTCTTACCAACGATGCCGTCAGGGTCATCCCGGGCATCCCGCAGGTGATCCAGCACCTCCCGACGAACGCCCTCGACGTGTCGGACAAGATGGTCGTCCTGACGTGGGTCGTCTTTGCAGTCGCGGCGGTCTGCTTGTCCAAGCTCGTCTGGAAGCCGATCCTCCGCGCGGTCGAGAAGCGGGAGCGGGAGATTGACGATGCGCTGCAGGGCGCGGCCAATGCCCGGCAGGAAATCTCCGAGGCGGAGGCGGCCAAGCGACAGGTGCTGCACCAGACGGAACGGGATGCGCGCATGATGACCGAGGCGGCGACGCGTCAGGCGGCGGCGATCGTGGCGAAGGCGGACGCCGACGCGCATGAGGTCGCCCAGCAGCGCATCCGGGAGGCGGAGCGCGTGATTCAGGGTGAGTACCGCAAGGCGTTCGAGGCGGTGCGCTTCAGGGCCTCGGAGAACATCTCGAACATCGTCGAGCGGCTCATCCGCCAGAACATCACCGAGGAGCAGAAGCGCGCGTACCACGAGGAGATGCTGCGGGAGATCAAGCTATGACCGATGCCGTTCTCGCTCGCGCCTACGCGCGGGGGCTGCTCAAGACCGCCCAGGCGTTGGGGCAGGAGGCACGGGTGTCCGAGGATATCCGTGCGCTGGATGCCCAGTGGCGGGGGTCACCGGAGTTGCGGACATTCTGCACGGGGCATCTGCGCGGCAACACGATCCATCACGCGAGCATGGTGAGGAGCCTGTGGGGGACGAGCCTCTCGCCCCCCGTCATGGTGCTGCTCGAAAATCTGGCGAAGCGGGAGATGCTGTGGCTCATCCCTCAGATCATCTCGGTGTACACCGAGATTCTGGACATCCTGCGCAAGTGCCTGCGCGTGGAGGCGCGGTTCGCCATGAAGCCCGATGAAGCTATGCTGATGGGGGTCCACGACATGGTCAGGACCCAGTACAGCCCCGAATACCGGATCGTCGCAACTGTTGACCCTGACCTGATCGCGGGGTTCCAGGTGACGATCAACGACATACGCATTGACGCCAGCCTCGCCGGACGCCTGAAGCGTCTGCGGCAGGCACTCCGCAAACCGACAGCTTAAGGACAGTTATGAATACGCAACAGTTGAAGCCGGATGAGATTTCCGCATTGATACGCCGCCAGATTCTGCAGGCGGACCACCCCGTTGACATCGCCGAGTTCGGCACCGTGCTGAGCGTGGGCGACGGCATCGCCCGCGTCTACGGCCTGACGAACGTCATGTACAACGAATTGCTCGAAACCGAGAACGGCGTCTCCGGGCTCGCGCTGAACCTGGAGGAGGACTCGGTCGGCATCGCCGTGCTGGACGACGACACGCTCGTGCGGGAGAGCGACATCTTCAAACGCACGAAGAAGGTCGTCTCCGTCCCCGTCGGGCCCGCGCTGACGGGGCGCGTCGTGGACGCGCTGGGCCGTCCGATTGACGGCAAGGGCATCATCCACACCACCGAGTTCCGCGCCGCCGAGGACGCCGCGCCCTCCATCGTGGAGCGCCAGAACGTCTGCGAGCCGCTGCAGACCGGCATCCTGGCGATTGACGCGCTCACCCCCATCGGGCGCGGCCAGCGCGAGCTGATCATCGGCGACCGCAAGACCGGCAAGACGACGCTGGCCGTGGACACGATCCTCAACCAGAAGGACACCGGGGTCCACTGCTTCTACGTCTCCGTCGGGCAGAAGCTCTCCACGATCGCGGCGCTGAACAAGCTGCTGGAAGAGCGCGGGGCCATGGACTACACGACCATCATCGTCGCCGCCGCGTCTGAGCCTGTGCCGCTCCAGTACCTCGCGCCGTACAGCGGGTGCGCCATGGCGGAATACTGGCGCGACCGCGGCGGGCACGCGCTGGTGGTCTACGACGACCTCACGAAACACGCGCAGGCCTACCGCCAGATGTCCCTGCTCCTGCGCCGCCCTCCCGGGCGCGAGGCGTTCCCCGGCGACATCTTCTACCTGCACAGCCGCCTGCTGGAACGCGCCGCGAAAATGTCCGACGCCAACGGCGGCGGCAGCCTCACCGCGCTCCCGATCGTCGAGACCTTGGCGAGCGACATCTCCGCCTACATCCCCACCAACGTGATCTCCATCACCGACGGGCAGATTTTCCTGGAGTCGGGTTTGTTCCATCAGGGACAGCGTCCCGCGATTAACCCCGGCATCTCCGTCTCGCGTGTCGGCGGCGACGCGCAGGTCAAGGCCATGAAGCATGTTGCCGGTCCGATACGCGTCCAGCTCGCGCAATACCGTGAGCTCGAATCGTTCGCGAGTTTCTCGTCCGACCTGGATGCCGCGACGCTGAACCAACTGGCTATCGGGAACTCCCTGATGAACGTGTTGCGCCAACTGCCCCACCGTCCTGTCGTCGTCCACAAGCAGGTCGCGGCGTTGTACGCCGGGACGCAGAACAAGTTTGCCGATGTCCCCGAGTGCGACTTCCCCAAGGCGATGACCGCGCTCTACGAGACCATTGACCACTCCGCCACAGGGCAGGAGTACGTCGCGCGCTTCAAGGGGGACCCCGTACTGGACGACGAGATGAAACGCCTGATCCTCGATCTGGCCGACACCGCGCTGAAGCCGTACCGGAAGCGGGAAGCTGCGAGTGGTTAGTTTCGCGTGACTTGTTTTGTCGAGCGTTAAAAAGGAACGCCCCATGAGTACAAGCGATCATCAAAACGAAATCATCCTCTACCAGCCCGACACAAAAACGCCGGAGGCGTTCAATGTGAGTAACCGTCGGTGGAGCGCGAGCGGAGCGAGCGCGGAACCGGCGGACAGGCAGTCCCCCCTCGCCCAACCCCGGCAGGGGTTGAACAAGGCGGGACGTTCAGCCCCTGCCGGGGCTGAGATGGTAGATGGCACTGTCCGCCGGTTCCGCTCGCGGCTCGGCTGTGTGCCTCGTACCTCGCTCCACCGACGGTTACTCACATCACGCACCTCCGGTGCTTTTGTCCGCTGCCGACGGTTACTCACGTCACGCACCTCCGGTGCTGACCGCTTCCTGCTCTTTGACGACACGGGTTACCACATCGGAACGCCGGAGGCGTTCAACGTGAATAACCGTCGGTGGAGCGTAAGGGGCAAAGCCCCGAGCGGAACCGGCGGACGGCGGACAGCGGACAGGACGACAAACACGTCAGCCCTACAGGGGCTGAACAAACAAAGGAAAGGAAAACGCCATGCCAACCAGCTACCGTCAAATCTTCTACCATATCGTCTTCCGCACGGAAAACAGCGAGCGCACGCTTCCCCTCGAGCACTGCGAGGAGCTTTACCGATATATGTGGGGCATTGTCAAAAACCTCGACACCCATCTCTACCGTATCAACGGCATGGAGGAGCACATCCACCTGTTCACGGACTTGCACCCGTCCGTCGCGCTTGCCTCTTTCGTGCAAAAGGTGAAAACCGCCTCCTCGCTGTGGCTGAAGCGGAATCCCCGTTTTCCGCATTTCCGTGGGTGGGCGGAGGGATATGCCGCGCTCACGTACGCGTTCAAGGACAAGGACACGGTCATCAACTACATCATCAACCAACGGAAGCACCACTCCAAGACACCTTTCTCGGAGGAATACCGTACCCTGCTACTGGAAGCCGGAGTGAAGATAGATGAGCGTTATTTCCCATAGTTCAGCCCCTGCCGGGGCTGAAGCATACTTGCCCGCTGTCCGCCGGTTCCGCTCGCGGCTCGGCTGTGCGCCTCGCACCTCGCTCCACCGACGGTTACTCACGTCACGCACCTCCGGTGCTGACCGCTTCCTGCTCGTTGACGACACGGTTTACCACATCGGCGCGTCGCTCAAGGACTTGGGCAAGAAACTCTTCGCCTTCTCGAAGATGGAGGCGAAATCCGCCGACATCCTGAAAAATGTCTGATTTAACAAAATAACCGAAAGGAAGCCACATCATGAAAAAAACAGGAAACGAGTACAAGCAATGGCTGGCGGATTTAAAGGGCAAGATACGCCAAAGCCAGATTAAGGCGGCGGTGAGGGTCAACACCGAGTTGTTGCGTCTGTATTGGGATTTGGGGCATGACATCGTCGCCCGCCAGATGGAGGCGGCGTGGGGGAGCGGCTTCTTTGAGCGGCTGAGCAAGGATTTGAAGAGCGAGTTTCCCGATATGCAGGGGTTTTCCGTAGTTAATTTAACTTACTGTAAACGGTTTTATTTGTTCTATACGCAGGATAATGCAATTCGTCAGCAAGTTGCTGACGAATTTCCGCACCAGCTTGGTACGGAATTACAAGTCGTTGAGCCTGAAAGAGATATAATTCGTCCACAAGTTGTGAACGAAATTCCGCAACAAGTTGTTGCGGATTTGCAAGTCGTTGAGCCAGAAGGGAATATAATTCTTCAGCAAGTTGCTGAAGAATTACAAGTCGTTGCTCCTGAAAGAGATATAATTCGTCAACAACTTGTTGACGAATTAGAAACCCATCCGATTTTTCAAATTCCTTGGTTTCATCACGTTCAAATCTTCACCAAATGCAAATCCGTAAAGGAGGCGTTGTTCTACGTTCAAAAAACCATCGAGAACGGGTGGAGCCGGGCGGTGCTGATGAATTTCATGGAGGCGGGTTTGTATTCGGCGCAGGGGAAGGTGTTGAACAATTTCTCGCGCCTGTTGCCCGAACCGCAAAGCGACCTCGCAAACCAGATTCTCAAAGACCCCTATAATTTCGATTTCCTTACGCTGACGGAAAACTATAAGGAAAAAGAGTTGGAAAATGCGCTCACGGATAACATCACCCGTTTCTTGCTGGAAATGGGACAGGGGTTTGCATACGTGGGCAGGCAAGTCCCCTTGAAAATCGGCGAGACGGAACGATTCATTGATTTGCTTTTCTATCATTTGGAATTGCGTTGTTATGTGGTCATTGAGCTGAAAGTGGGAAAATTTCAGGCGGAGCATATCGGCAAGCTGGGATTGTACATCTCGGCGATCAACCATCAACGGAAAAAGGAGGGCGACAACCCGACCATCGGAATGATCATCTGCAAGACGAAAGACAATGTGGAGGTGCGGTATTCCTTGGAATCCACCAGCCAGCCCATCGGCATTTCCGAATACCAGATGTCAAAACTCCTGCCTGAAAACTACAAGTCAGCCCTGCCGAGCATCGAGGACATCGAAAAGCGGTTGACGGAGGAATAGAAGATAGTGTATTCTATTTTTCTTTTTCTCACAATCTGATTCAACCAATCAAATCGAAAGGAAATCATACCATGAAACGGAGGATGAGAAGATGGAGTCTGCGGCGGCTCACCGCCAGTTCCGCTCGCGATGCTCGTTCTACCGACGTCCCGTTTTGCGCCTCCGGCGCATTGGCAAATAAGAAAATGAAAAAGTTTTTTATATTAACGATGCTTAGTCTTTCAACGGTGTCCGCGCTAGCTCATGGCTATATGGCTGGGCGTTTGGAAGATGCCGTTGCCGGAACTGACCAAGCGGTACTCGCCAAGATTACTGCAATCAAGGAAACCCCGATTTACCATAAGCTCAAAAATGGCGGACAGGGACCTCAGTTGACCACTCAACGCGACTACACGCTAGAGGTCATTCATGTTCTCGCAGGTTCAGACCGCAAGCCCGATGTGGCGACATATACGGATCCAATATTCGTGGTTTACGATGACGACGGCAAGGAAATTATGGGTATGTGGGTTATGACTTCGGGCTCTGGAAAAGAAAGTTCCTTGACGCAAGGGCAAGAGTATGTCCTGTGTCTCAGTACTCGTTGGGGGGATAAACCGCCGAACATCGTCCGTGCCGAATCAGTTGACCGTGCTGACGCAGTTACGACAGCCATGCAACGCTCCCAATGTTGGAAGGTGCTGAAGACCGCATTTACGGCTGAAGAATTCAAGTCTATTCGTCTCGCTGCGTATGATGCCACCAATAGCACGTTGGTGGTAATGATTCCTTCTCCGCCACGTCCAGAATTGGGTTCGCACGATTCACCGCGAGCTAGAATTTACACCGCCACACCTGACGGCACAGTCACACGTGCCCATGAGTTTGACACCAATTTGAATTTCAACCATCTGTATTTCGATGGCAAGACGGTGGTTCTTCGTGCTAACGATGAATATACAATGGTTTTCCCGTATGATGGATTCGATGTTTGGAAACCGGATGCCGAATCAAGGACAACGAAATGAGGACAAAACATCCAGTCGCCACTAAAAAAGCCATCGTGAAGATGGTGCGGAAGAGGACGGAGGTCTTGCCGTCATCGTTTGTCGCCGACATCAGGCAGTTGGCCGTTTCCGCCCGTCAAACCGCCTACTCCGCAGTGAGCATGGTCATGCGGGACGCGTATTGGAAAATCGGGCGGCGCATCGTCGAGGAGGAGCAAAACGGACGTCGCCGCATCGGATATGGCGAACGGTTGATCGAGACGTTTTCGGAAGCGTTGACCGCCGAATTCGGCAAGGGGTATTCGGAACGGAACCGACGGTTACTCACGTCACGCACCTCCGGTGCTGAAATCCTGAAAGGAACCCAATGAATCATTTTCCCACACACTTACCCCCTGCCATGAATGCGGACAATCCTCAAAACGAGATCGTCCTCTACCAGCCCGACAGCATGACAGAACTTAAAGTCAGGCTGGAAAATGAAACCGTGTGGCTCACCCAAGCCCAAATCGCGGTGCTGTTTGGAACGAAACGCCCCGCCATCACGAAGCATCTCAACAACATATTCAAAGTCGGTGAACTAGACGAAACGAGCACATGTTCCATTTTGGAACATATGGGTAACGACAGCAAACAAACCTACCCAACGAAGTACTACAATCTTGATGCCATTTTGTCGGTCGGTTACAGGGTCAACTCCCGAAACGCCACCCTTTTCCGCAAATGGGCAACTCGTGTCCTCAAAAACTACCTCTTGCGGGGCTATGCTATCAACTTCCTTAGGAATTGTGCCGATGGAACGCTGGAGGCGTTTAACGTGAGTAACCGTCGGTGGAGCGTAAGGGGCTTTGCCCCAAGCGGAACCGGCGGCAGACGCCCCCCCCTCAACCAACCCCGGCAGGGGTTGAACAAGGTGGGACATTCAGCCCCTGCCGGGGCTGGGACGGTAGGTGGCACTGTCCGCCGGTTCCGCTCGCGGCTCGGCTGTGCGCCTCGCACCTCGCTCCACCGACGGTTACTCACATCACGCACCT
>WRML01000071.1 GCA_009777165.1 Kiritimatiellota bacterium | reverse complement strand
CCCGCCCCCCCTGCGACGCCGCGACCCCCGCGTACTCCCTCCCCGCCATCGGGTGCCCCCCCATGAAATCGAAGCCGTGCTGTTGCGCCAGCGCAAACCCCTCCGCACAGATGCCCCGCTTCACCCCGCAGCAGTCCACCACGAGGGCCCCCCTGGCAATCCGCCCCGCGTGCTCCGCCAGAAATTCGCGCGACGCCCCCGGCGGCAACGCCACGATCAGCACGTCGCAGGCCGCCAGCGAATCCGGCGCAAGCTCCCCGTCCAGTACCCCCGCCGCCCGCGCCGCCGCGACCGCCCCGGGGTCACGGTCCAGCCCGGCGACCGTATGGGGGGTTCTGGCGCGGAAGGCCTTCGCCAGCGAACCGCCGATCAGCCCCAGGCCGATGATCCCGACGGTCATGGCGCCACGACCTCCCGTATACGGCGTACCTGATCCGTCAAGCCGTCGAACTGCTCCGGCGTCAGCGACTGTGGCCCGTCGCACCGCGCGTTGGCAGGGTTGTTATGCACTTCAACCATCAGCCCGTCCGCCCCCGCCGCGACCGCGCCCAGCGCCAGCGGCACCACATACTTCGCCGCGCCGCACGCGTGGCTCGGGTCCGCCACCACGGGCAGGTGGCTCAACTCCTTGATGACCGGGATGGCCGAAATGTCCAGCGTGTTGCGCGTGTAGGTCTCGAACGTGCGGATGCCGCGCTCGCACAGGATGACCTCCTTGTTGCCGCCCGCCATCACGTACTCCGCGCTCATCAGCAGCTCCTTGACGGTGTTCGCCAGCCCCCGCTTGATGAGGACCGGCTTGCGCATCTTCCCCAGGTCGCGCAGGAGGTCGAAATTCTGCATGTTGCGGGCCCCCACCTGGATCACGTCCACGTCCGCGAAAAGCGGCAGCTGGCTGCTGTTCATGATCTCGGACACGATCGGCAGCCCCGTCTCCTGCCGCGCCAGCAGCAGCAGGTCGAGGCCCTCCTTGCCCAGCCCCTGGAAGTCATACGGCGAGGTGCGCGGCTTGAACGCCCCCCCCCGCAGCATCGTCGCCCCGGCCGCCTTCACGCGCCGCGCCACCTCCAAAATCTGCTCCGGCGACTCCACCGAGCACGGCCCCGCGATCAGCGCGAAATGCCCCCCCCCGATCCTCGCCCCCCCCGCGCCCACCACCGTGTCGTCCGGGTGGAACTTGCGGTTCGCGCTCTTGAACGGTTCCGAGATCCGGATCACCCGCTCGACGATGTCCAGCCCCTCCAGCGTATCCTTGTCAACCCGCGTCACATCCCCGATCAGCCCGATGATGGTTTGGAACTTCCCCCTTGACAGGTGGACCCCGATACCCTGGCGCTCGAGCCATCCGGTCAGATGGTCGATCTGCTGCTGCGGACACTTGTCCTTCAACGTAATAATCATGCCAACCCCTTCACTCATCACAATCTGCCAAACAAAAAGGGCCCTACAGTTTGTTTACTGTAGAGTCCCCACACTTGAAACGGAACAACGCATCTACAGTAAGACAGCGGAAAACCCTGCGTAATAATACGCAAAGTACCAACCCGCAAAAACTGTAAACCCTCGTGTGTTCATACCACCCTCAACCATCAGGGAAAACCTGTGAATCCCAAAGAAGGCATTCAGTAAACACGATTCCCGAGACAATGTCAACAGAAATTTTTGCCAGTTGTTCATCGCCAGTTGTTCTCCAGTTGTTCTCGTCGCAATAATCCGGACACGTACACAGAGTTGCACAGAGAAGACACGGAGGGACACAGCGTCGATTTGTGCATTCTGTGCAGTTCTGTGGTTCTGCGTGAACTCTGTGTAACGTTATTAGCGCATTTCACAAAAAAAAACGGCAATTTAAAATTTAAAATTTCATTTAGCGGTTGACGCGGGGACACGGGAAAGTTATATTATGGTGGTATATCGTTTTGACCGCATCAGCACATTTCCGCGGATGGGTCGGCACGCAATGGAGAAACAGTATCATGGCGATTAAGGTTGGTATTAATGGTTTTGGGCGCATCGGCCGTATGGTCTTTCGCGCGGCGGTCAAGAACTTTGCGGACGACATCGAGGTCGTCGGCATCAATGATTTGCTCGAGCCGGATTATCTGGCGTACATGCTGAAGTATGATTCGGTCCACGGGCGTTTCCAGGGCGAGGTCGCGGTTGACGGCACGAACCTGATCGTCAACGGCAAGAAAATCCGCCTGACGGCGGAGAAGGATCCGGCGGCACTGAAGTGGGACGAGATCGGCGCGGACATCGTGGTCGAGTCCACTGGGCTGTTCCTCGACAAGGTCTCGGCCGGGGCGCACCTCACGGCCGGCGCGAAGAAGGTCATCCTGTCGGCCCCGTCGAAGGACGACACGCCGATGTTCGTCAACGGCGTGAACTGCCAGTCCTACGCCGGACAGCCCATCATCTCGAACGCGTCCTGCACGACGAACTGCCTCGCGCCCGTCGCGAAGGTGCTGAACGACACGTTCGGCATCGTCAAGGGCCTGATGACCACCGTCCACGCCGCGACCGCGACGCAGAAGACGGTGGACGGACCCTCGAAGAAGGACTGGCGCGGCGGCCGCGGCATCCTCGAGAACATCATCCCCTCCAGCACGGGCGCGGCCAAGGCCGTCGGCAAGGTCATCCCCGCGCTCGACAAGAAGCTCACGGGCATGGCGTTCCGCGTCCCGACCTCCGACGTCTCGGTCGTTGACCTCACGGTCGTCCTCGCGAAGGAGACCACCTACGACGAGATCAAGGCCGCGATGAAGAACGCCTCCGAGACCTACCTCAAGGGGATCCTGGGCTACACCGAGGACAAGGTCGTCTCGTCCGATTTCGTCGGCGAGGCCCTGACCTCCGTGTTCGATGCCGAGGCCGGCATCATGCTCGACTCCACGTTCGTGAAGGTCGTCAGCTGGTACGACAACGAGTGGGGCTATTCCAACAAGGTGCTGGAGATGGTCCGCGTGGTGGCGGCGAAGTAACGCCCGCGACACGCAGACGAGGGCAAGGCAGGGCGATGTTCCGGTCTCCCTGCCTTGCACATTTCTAAGAGGAAGTCTCAGTCCATGTGGCAGTTGATTCTTGCGTCGCTGATTTGGAGTCTCTCGTTCGGCATGATCGGCAATGTGCTGGCGGATCTGCCGCCGGCGGGGTTGGCGATGATTCGCCTGGCGGTCGCGGCGGCGGTGTTTCTGCCGTTTGTGCGGCCGGCATCCGTGCGGATCCATGCGGCGCTCGTCGGCATCGGGGCGCTTCAGTTCGGGATCATGTCGCTCGCCTACACGGGCAGTTTCCGCTACCTGAAATCGCACGAGGTGGCGCTGTTCACGGTGATGACGCCTGTGTACGTTGCGGTCATCAGCGACTGTTTCCAACGCCGTTTCAACGCGCTCAACTTGGGTGCTGCGGCCGTAGCGGTCACGGGCGCGGGGGTTGTCCTTTGGCAGGGGGGAGCACCGGAAGTCTCGCTCGTCGGCTTCCTGCTGGTCGAGCTCTCGAACCTTTGTTTCGCGCTGGGGCAGCTGCTCTACCGCGAGCTGTTCGCGCGTGCCGAACGGCCGCTGACGGACCGCCAGAGTTTCTTCTGGCTTTACCTCGGCGGGTTTGCCGCGACCTTGCCGTTGGGGTTGCGTGACGTCGGCTTCGTCACGGCGATGACCGGCCCGCAGTGGCTCGCGCTCGCCCACCTGGCGGTCGTCGCCTCCGGGCTGAGTTTCTTCCTCTGGAACAGCGGGGCGCGGAAGGTCTCCGCCGGGACACTGGCGGTGATGAACAATCTGAAAATTCCGCTCGGAGTGTTGGCCTCGCTCCTGATTTTCCGCGAGCGGATTAACCTCGGCGGACTGCTTGCCGGCCTCTTGCTCATGGCGGTGGCCTTGTGGTTACCGCACCTTCAAAAGGAACGCACATGCAGATCATGTTTCTGGTGCTCTGCGTTCAATTGCGGCCGCCGCATGTTCAAAAGGAACACTCATGATCATTGATGTCCACACGCATACGTTCCCGGACCGCATTGCGAAACGCGCGATGCAGCGGCTGATCGAGAAGACGGGCAACAGCATCTCCCCCGCCTCGGACGGAACCCTCGCAGGGTTGCTGCATGCCATGCGTCACGCTGGCGTGGACCGCGCAGTGCTCTGCCCGATCGCCACGAAGCCGGAACAGACAAAGGATATTCTCGCGGAAGCCTGTGCCATCCGCGACGGCGCGCGCGGCGAGGGTGTCGCCCGGCATCTAATCCCGCTGGCCTCCGTGCACCCTGCCGACCCGAAGTGGGCCAACCGCCTCCGGGCGATTGCGGACGCAGACATCCGCGGCGTGAAACTGCACCCCTACTATCAGGCGTTCGTCCTCGACGCGCCCGAAGCCATCGCGTTTTTCAAGCGGTGCTGCGACTTGAACCTGATTGTCCAGTGCCACTGCGGGTTCGATATCGGTTTCCCGCATGACCCCCTCTGCGGGCCTGAGCGTGTCGCGAACGTGATCCGCCAGGTCCCCGGGCTCCGTTTCATCGCCGCGCACCTTGGGGGGTGGCTGGACTGGGAGGCGAGCGCGAAGCACCTGCTGGGGGAGGATGTCTATCTGGACACCTCTGTCCTCCGCCACGGCAGAGAAGATCCCCATGCCTTACGCCTCTTGCGCGAACACGATCCCGACAAGCTTCTCTTCGCGACCGATGCGCCGTGGATGGCGTTCGAGGACGGCCTCCGCTTCGTCCGTTCCGCCGGCCTCCCCCCCGACCACGAAGCCGCCATCCTCGGCGGAAACGCGCAACGGCTGTTTACGATTAGCGGTTAATTTTCAAGCCTGAAACCGGGTAAAAACGTTAGCCCGCTTCCACGACCTCAATGTCCGGCGAGACGAACTCGCGCAGACGCGCCTGGATGAAGTCCTGCCGCGTGAACGCGGCGGAGGCGCATCCGGCGCACATCCCCCGGAACGCGATGGTCACGCGGTCACCCTCGATGTCGATCAGTTCGATGTCGCCGCCGTCGCGCTGGAGGTGGGGGCGTATCTCGCGGTTGATGATTTCCTCGATCAGCTTCATCTTCTGGATGTTCGAGCGTTTCTTCACGGGGGCCGGGGCGACGGCGGCAGGCGTTTCCGTGCGCGCCTGACGGATGGAGTTGATCAGGTTCTGTATCGCCTCGCGGCACATGCCGCACCCCCCTCCCGCCTTGCAGTAGTTCGTGACCTCCTCCACGGCGCTCAGGCTGTTCTCGGTGACGACGCGGCGGATCTCGTTTTCTGAAACGCCGAAGCACGTGCAGACGATATGATCCTCCAGATTCTTCACGACCGTCTCGCCCGTGCGGTAATTGTGAATTGCCGCATCCAGCGCCTCGCGCCCCATGACCGAGCAGTGCATCTTCTGGTCGGGGAGCCCCCCGAGGAATGCGGCGATGTCCTTGTTCGTGATGCCCTGCGCCTCCTCGAGGGTCTTACCCATCAACATCTCGGTCAGCGCAGACGACGACGCGATTGCGCTCGCACACCCGAACGTCTGGAACTTCACATCTGCGATGCGCCCGTCGGGCCCCAGCTTGAACATGAGCGTCAGTGCGTCGCCGCACGCGAGCGACCCGACCGTACCGGAACCGTCCGGGTTTTCGATTTTCCCGACGTTTCGGGGGTTCCTGAAATGCTCCATCACCTTCTCGCTATAATCCCACATCCAACAATACTCCGTTTATTGATTGAAAATGGTGGGCGCTACAGGACTCGAACCTGTGACTTCTACCGTGTGAAGGTAGCGCTCTAACCAACTGAGCTAAGCGCCCGCACTGGTACGTAAAAATGGTGTGACTTTATCATGACGGATGGGTGGCTGTCAAGCCTGCAAATGCTGATTTTCAAAAAAAAACAATCATTTGAAAAATGAACTCGAAATGACCTGCCGTTTATGCTTAAATAAATGATTATGAATTTTTCGCTGAAAAGGTTTTTTCAAAACAATTACCGGACGGTTGGTTTTGTCTTGATTGACTCGGTCATCATGGCGATTGCCTATTATTCGGCATCTCTCATCAGATATGATTTTCAGGCGCCCCTGTGGGGATGGTTGGTGGTCGCTCAGTCGTTCATCGTGGTCTGGTTCGTGCAGATTGCCGCGCTGTTCGTGTTCGGTTGCTACAGGCTGGTGTGGCGGTATGTGAGCGCTGGCGACGCCCCGCGCTTTGTCCTTGCCGTGGGGGTCTCGACCACCGCCCTGTTTGTGCTGCGCCTGCTGTTCCCGATGCAGGACTGGAGCAGCGTGCGCCTTCCCCTTGGCGTCATCTTTTTTAACGCGTTCTTGGTGGTGGGGGGGCTGTTGAGCGCGCGGCTGGTCTGGCGGATGATCGTGGAGGACAAGTTGTTCGGGTCCGCCTCCCATCACAGCAAGGTGCGCCATCTCCTGTTCGTCGGCGCGGGCTCGGCCGGCAACATGGCGGCGCGGGAGTTCAGGCGGAAAAACGAGGGGGACATGAAGGTCATCGGGTTCGTGGACGACGACCCGACCAAGCGCGATGTCAAGATACAAGGGTACCCCGTGATGGGTGTCATCAACGACCTGCCGCAGCTCGTGCGCCGCCACAATGTTGACGAGGTTATCATCGCCATCGCGTGCGCCTCGCGCGAGGTCATCCGGCGCGTCGTCATGCTGTGCGAGACGACGAAGGCGCGCGTGCGGATCATCCCCGGTTACTTCGAGCTGATCGAGGGCAGCATGACCGCCTCGAAGATCCGCAACGTCGAGGTCACCGACCTGCTGGGGCGCGAGGAAACGCAGTCCGACTCGCAAGCCGTCCTGGGGCTCTTCGGGCAGAAGCGCATCCTCATCACGGGGGCGGGGGGCTCCATCGGCAGCGAGCTGGTACGCCAGGTCCTTCGCACAGGCCCTGAACGGCTGGTGTTGGTGGAGCGCTCGGAGAACGCGCTCTACGAGATTGACCGCGAGCTCCGCACGCACGGCATGAACACGGTGATGAAATCGTTGCTCGGCGACGTGACCGACCGTAAGCGCATGACGGAAATCTTCAGCCACGTCAAGCCCCACATCGTCATCCACGCGGCGGCGTACAAGCATGTGCCGATGTCGGAGCGCAACCCCGTCGAGACGCTCAAGAACAATGTGTTGGGGACGCGTATCCTCGGTGAGCTGGCGGTCGAGTACGGAGCGGAACGCTTCGTGCTGATCTCGACCGACAAGGCCGTCAACCCCGTGTCGGTGATGGGGACGACCAAACGCTTGGCTGAAATCATGGTGCAGGATCTGAATTGCAAGGAGCGCACACGTTTCTCCGCCGTGCGTTTCGGGAATGTGCTGGACTCGTCCGGATCGGTCGTCCCGCTGTTCCGTGAGCAGATCAAGAACGGCGAGCCGATCACCGTGACCCACCCGGAGATGCGGCGCTATTTCATGACCATTTCCGAGGCGGTCTCGCTGGTGCTGCAGGCGGCGGCGCTGGCGCAGGGCGGCGAGATCTTCGTGCTGGACATGGGCGAGCCCGTCCGCATCCTCGATTTGGCCAAAGAGATGATTGTCCTCTCCGGCCTGCGCCCCTACGAGGACATCCCCATCCAGTTCTCGGGCATCCGGCCGGGCGAGAAACTGTTCGAGGAACTGGACGTCAGCGAGCGGTCCGCCTACCGCACGGGCCACGCGCGGATCTTTATCAGCAAAATCACGGTGTCGGACGCGCCGCCGACCGACCAGATCCTTGCGACCTGCAAGGATCTCTGCGAGGGGGACGTGAGCCCTGAAGCCGCCCGCGACCGTATCCGGGGCATGATCATCAACAGCACGACCGAGGAGAACCCGAATGCGTGATCCCACCGAGATCCACGAGCTGACCCGTATCCTGAAACTGTTCGATGTGGCCGGGCATCCGGTCGTTGTGCAGCCCCTGGGGGGCGGTAACGTCAACGACACCTACCTCGCCATCTGCCGCACGGTCTTCGCGGAGGAGCAGCTGGTGCTGCAGCGCATCAACAGCAACGTCTTCCACCAACCGGAACACATCATGCGGAACCTGCGGCGGCTGACCGCTCACGTCCACCCCAAGCTGGAATACCAGGCCAGCGTGGGCGACCGCATCTGGCAGATGCCCAAGATCATCCAGACCCGCGCCGGCAACGACTTCATCATTGACGGTGCCGGCAACACGTGGCGCGTCATCACCAAGATCGCCTCCGCCACGGCCTTCGACAAAGTGCAGGACGCGAAGCACGCCCAGGAGTGCGGTCTCGTGCTGGGGTACTTCCATTGGATGGTCTCGGACCTCGACCCCACGACCCTCTTCGACCCCCTCCCCGGTTTCCACATCACGCCCCGCTACCTCGCCACCTACGACGACACGCTCAACGGCCCGGATGCGAACGTGCGCCTCGCCGAATCCGCCGAAGCGCAACGCCTCGCGGCGTTCGTCGAGGCCCGCCGCGCCGCCGGCCCCCTTTTTCAACACGC